>DASYUT010000310.1 GCA_036000965.1 Actinomycetes bacterium | reverse complement strand
GCCAGTGCTGGGACACCGCGAGCCCGGCCACCCCGCTGGCCGCCCCGAGCACGGGGGAGAGGGCCAGGGTGGCGCCGAGCCGGTCGGTCCACAACCGTGCGGTGGCCGCCGGCGCGACCAGCAGGGCCACGGCCAGGATCGTCCCGACCGCGGGGATCGACGCCACCAGCGTGACCTCCACCAGGAGCAGCCGGGCCACGTCGAGCGCGAGCACCGGGTAGCCGAGCGCGGCCAGCCCGGAGCGGTCGAACGCGCCGAGCACGAACTCCTTGTGCAGGGCGGCGAGCACGGCCAGCACGGCGGCGCCGACCACGGCGGTGGTCGCAAGGTCGCCTGGCTGCACGGTGACGATCGAGCCGACCAGGTAGGCGGTGAGGTCCTTGGCGAACCCGGCCTGGGCCGACAGGAGCAGCACCCCGACCGCGAACGACCCGGCCAGCACCACGCCGACCGCGCTGGTGTCGTCCACCCGCTCCCGCGCGCCGAGCGTGGCGACCAGCATGACCACCAGGACACCGAACAGCCCGGCGCCGAGGAACAGGTTCACGCCGAGGAGCGCGGCCAGCACCACCCCCGGGAAGGTGGCGTGCCCCAGGGCCATGGTGAAGAACGGCAGCCGCCGCAGCAGGACGTGGACCCCGACCACGCCGCACAGGCCGCCCACCATGACCGCCTCGAGCAGCGCCCGCTGCGCGAAGGCGCCCGAGAAGGTCTCCGCCAGCCAGTTCACCGGCGCACCTCCTGCCCGCCAATGGCTCGTGGTGCGCCTGCCCTGCTCCGCGTGGGTCCGCTCTGCGTGCGTCCGCGAGCCAGCCGCCGCACCGGCGCGACCGAGGCGGCGACCAGGAACAGGGCGACGAGCACGACCACGATCGTGGCTCCCGGTGCGAGCCGCACGCCGCGGCCGACCGAGACCTCGTAGCTGACGGCCAGGCCCAGCCATCCGCCGGCGGCCCCGAGCAGGCAGGCGAGCGCGGCCATGGACGTCACCCGGTCGGCGAGCAGCCGGGCGGTGGCGGCCGGCACGACCATCAGCGCGATCACCAGCACGGTGCCGACCGCCTTCACCGCGGCCACCACGACCAGGGCGATGAGCACGTTGAGGAGCAGGTCGAGCGCGACCGTGCGGTAGCCCATGGCGGCGGCACCGGCCGGGTCGAACGCGCGCAGGACCAGCTCCTTGCGGAGCGCGGCGAGCACGGCGAGCACGAGCAGCGCGAGCGCGAGCGTCTGCACGAGGTCGGCGCGGTCGACGGTGAGCACCCGGCCGAACAGGAGCACGGTCAGGTCGGAGGCGAAGGTCCGCGTCCGCGAGACCAGGACCACGCCGAGCGAGAAGAACGAGGTGAGCAGGATGGCCAGGGCGGCGTCGTCGCCCACCCGGCGGTTGGCGCCGATCCCGGCCAGCAGCACGGCGGTGAGCAGGCCGAAGGCGAGCGCGCCGAGCAGGATCGACCGGTCGAGCAGGAAGGCGATCACGATCCCGGGGAAGACGGTGTGGGTGAGCGCGTCGGCGACGAACGCGAGCCGCCGCAGCACCACGAACACGCCGACGGCGCCGGCGAGCACCCCGAGCAGCACCACCTCCAGCAGCGCCCGCTGCATGTAGGGCAGGCGGAAGGGGTCGACCAGCAACTCAGTCACCGGCCTCCCATCCCTCTACGCTCGACCAGCAGCTCGGTCACCGGCCTCCCACCCCTCCACGCCCGGGGTCCCGGCTTCGCCACACCCGGTCGTCCTGGCTTCGCCACACACCCGGTCGTCACGGCTTCGCTCCACGCCCGGTCGTCACGGCTTGGCGACGATGACCGCGTCCCCGCGCAGCTCGAGGGCCTGGCCGCCGTAGGTGACCCGAAGCAGCTCGGGGGTGAGGGTACTGCCGATCGGCCCGAAGCCGACCTGGTGGTGGTTGAGCAGGCAGACCTCGTCGCAGGCGAGGTGGGCGAGGCCGAGGTCGTGGGTGGCCATCACCACCGCAGCCCCGCCCGCCCGCAGCCGCTGCAGCGCGGCCAGCAGCAGGTCCTGGGAGACGGCGTCGACCCCGTTGAACGGCTCGTCGAGCAGCAGCAGCCGGGGCTCCTGGGCGATGGCCCGGGCGAGCAGCACGCGCTGGCGCTGGCCGCCGGAGAGGGTGCCGAAGCGGGCCGCGGCACGCTCGGCCAGCCCGACCGCGTCGAGAGCCGAACGGGCCGCGGCCCGGTCGGCCCGGCCGGGCCGGCGCACCCAGCCGATCCGGCGGTAGCGGCCCATGAGCACGACCTGCAGGGCCGAGACGGGGAACTCGGGGTCGAGCGTGTCGGCCTGGGGGACGTAGGCGACCTCGCGCCGGGCCGACTCGGGGGACCGGCCGAGCACCTCGATGGAGCCGCGCACCACCGGCAGGAGGCCGAGGACCGCCTTGATCAGGGTGGACTTGCCGGCCCCGTTCGGCCCGATCAGGGCCACCGACTGGCCGGGGACCACGGTGCCGTCGACGTCCTCGACCACCGGCACGTGGTCGTAGGCGACGGCCGCGTGCCGGATGGCGAGGACGGGGTGGTGCTCAGATCCCACTCAGTGCGCTCACGATCGTCTTGGTGTTGTGCTCGACCGACTTGATGTAGGTGTCACCGTCGGAGCCGGCCGGCCCCAGGGCGTCGCCGTAGAGTGCGTCGTTGCCCTCGACGATCCTGACCCCGGCCTCCCTGGCGACCGTCGCGGCGGTCTTGGGCGGCAGCGAGCTCTCCGCGAAGATCGCCTTGACCTTCGCCGCCTTGATCTTGGCGACCAGGTCCTGGACCTCCCTGCCGGACAGCTCGGCTGAGGTGTCGAAGCTCGGGATGACCGAGCCGACCAGCTCGAGCCCGTAGCGGTTGAGGTAGTAGCTGAAGGCGTCGTGGTTGGTGACCACCTTCTTGTTGGACAGGCCCTTGACCTGGGCGGCGACCTGCGCGTCGAGGGCGTCCAGCTTGGCCGCGTAGGCGGCCAGGCTGGCCTTGAACACCGGGGCGGCGGCGGGCTCGGCCTTGGCCAGCCCCTGCTCGATGTTGCTGGCCATGATCTTGGCGTTGCGCGGGTTCTGCCAGATGTGGGGGTCGCCCTCCTTCTGCCCCTCGCTCGCCTGGCCGGCGCGGATCGCGACCCCCCGGCTGGCGTCGACCACGGTGCCCTGGAAGCCGGCGCTCCGGGCGACGTCGTCGAGCCACGGCTCGAGGCCGACGCCGTTCTTGACCAGGACGTCGGCCCTGGCCACGGCGTCGAGGTCGGCCGGGGACGGCTCGTAGTCGTGCGCGTCCACGTTGGGCTTGAGGATGCCGGTCACCTTGACCCGGTCCCCGCCCACGTTGCGGGTGAAGTCCTGCACCTGGGTGGTGGTGGCCACCACGTTCAGGGTCCGGCCGGGCCTGGACGCGCTGCCCGAGCCCGAGCCCTGGTCGCCGCTCGAGCAGCCAGCCGCCAGGATGGCGGCCAGGCCGGCGGCGACGGCGGCGGCGGCGGCGAACGTCCGCTTGTGCACAGCTCGCTCCTCTTCCTCGTACCCACGTCTTTCTCGTACCCACGTCATGAGAAGGGTAATGAAAATTGTTCTCATAAGCAAGGCCGGCCGGAGCGGGCCCAATCGTCTTCAGGTGCAGCGCGCGCAGCGGCCGGTGAGCTGGAGCCGGTGGCCGGTCGCCTTGAAGCCCTTGCGGGCGGCAATCGCGTCCATCGCCGCGTGGAGGTCGCCCTCGAGCTCGGGCGGCACGTCGTAGTCCTCCATCCGGCCGCAGTTGCTGCAGACCAGATGGTCGTGGTGGCCGACCAGCTCCTCGGACAGCTCGTAGTGGGCCGAGCCGCCCGCGCCCGGGTAGCGGGTGACCGCCCCGACCTGCTCGAGCACGACGAGGTTGCGGTAGATCGAGCTCTGAGGCAGGCGCGAGGAGGCGTCGAGCAGCTCCACGATCCCGACTGGCCGGCCCGCCTCGTGGAGCAACTCGACGAGGGCGCGGCGGCCGGCCGTGTAGCGCTGCTGGGCGCGGCTGAGGCGCTCGGAGACCTCGGTGTGGGGAGCGGTCATGGTGATGGCGGGCGGTGACGCTAGGGCGCGTCCAGGCGCGAGCTCATGCCGACACAGTAGCGCATGCCCGCGCGTCCACGACATGAGCCGCGCCACGGTCCCCGGCCTCACGGCGGAGCCCCAGGCCCGGGCCTCACGGCGAGCGCCGGTCTCAGGCCTAAGGGCCTGCGGGCCAGTAACAGTAACGTGGTCGTTCCAGCGCCGACACCCGAAGGTAGCGGGACTCGATATGGCCAGGTTATCGAGCGGAGGGCCCTAACGGCGGAGCGCCCGATCCATGGCCCCGATCAGCTCGTCGATCTTCTCGTCGCCGCCGCCCTGCTCGATCTCCGAGCGCACGCACGAGCGGATGTGGCCGTCGAGCAGCCCGAGGGAGACCTTGTCGAGCGCGGCCTGGACCGCGGCGACCTGGGTCACCACGTCGATGCAGTACTTGTCCTCGTCGATCATCCGCTGCAGGCCACGGACCTGCCCCTCGATCCGCCGGAGCCGCGCGAGCAGGTCGTCCTTTCTCATCGTGTAGCCGCGCACGGTGCCTCCTCGGGATGGTCGGGCGGGACCTGCCGCCGCGACGGTTTCTCTGGGGAGATATTACCCTAGGGGGGTACACTATCGCCCCCGGAAGGCGGGCCGCACGAGGCTCGGGGGGGAGATCCGGTGGCGACGAAGGCGCCCGGCACGCCAGCAGCCATGACCACCGAGGTCCTCTCCGTCCCCGACATTTCCTGCGAGCACTGCAGGCAGGCGATCAAGGGTGCCCTCGCGCGCCTGGACGGGGTCCGGTCGGCAGCCGTCCCTCACCCCTTGCGGGTGAAGGACGGGTCGAAGCCGTACGGGAGCTCCAGCCGGTTGGCCGCCATCAGCTCGGCGTCGGCCAGGATGCGGGCGGTGGGGCCGTCGGCCACCACCGCCCCGCCGCTCATGACCACGGCGCGGGGGCAGAGCTCCAGCGCGTAGGGCAGGTCGTGGCTGACCATGAGCATCGTGATGTCGAGCTCGGTGAGGATGTCGGCCAGCTCCCGCCGGCTGGCCGGGTCGAGGTTGGAGGACGGCTCGTCGAGCACGAGGATCTCCGGCTCCATGGCCAGCACGGTGGCGACGGCGACCCGGCGGCGCTGGCCGAAGCTCAGGTGGTGCGGGGGCCGGTCGGCATAGCCGTCCATGCCCACTGCGAAAAGGGCCGATTTCACCCGCGTCTCCAGCTCGGCGCCGCGAAGGCCGAGGTTGGCCGGGCCGAAGGCCACGTCCTCGGCCACCGTGGGCATGAACAGCTGGTCGTCGGGGTCCTGGAAGACGATCCCGACCCGGCGCCTGACCTCCTTGAGGTGCTCGTTGGCCACGGGCAGGCCGCCGACGCGGACGTGGCCGGCACCGGGCAGCAGGACGCCGTTGAGGTGGAGCACCAGGGTGGTCTTGCCGGCCCCGTTGGGGCCGAGCAGGGCGACCCGCTCGCCCCGCTCGATGCGGAGGTCGACGCCGAACAGTGCCTGGTGCCCGTCCGGGTAGGCGAAGGCGAGCCCCTCGACCTGGAGGGCCGGTGATGTCGCCGCCCCGGTCATGGTCGCAGCAGCCAGGCGGTGAGGGAGACGGTGGCGGCGAGGGCGGGCACCGCCAGGGCGGCGAGCCACTGCGACCGGCTGGCGGCCAGCTCCTCGAGCACGGGCATGGACCCGGTGAAGCCGCGCGACACCATGGCCAGGTGGACGCGCTCACCCCGCTCGTAGGAGCGGATGAACAGGGTGCCGGCCGAGCTGGCCAGGGCCCGCGCCTGCCAGATCCAGCGCGGGTCGTAGCCACGCGAGACGCGGGCGATCCGCATGCGGCCCGCCTCGCCGGTGATCACGTCGGCATACCGGATCATGAACCCGGCGATCATCGTGAACGCCTTGGGCAGCCGCAGCCGCTCGAGGCCGTGGAGGATCTCCGGCACCGGGGTGGTGGCGGCCATCACCACCGTGGCCGCGACCCCGAGGGTGCCCTTGACGAGGATGTTCCAGGCCGCCCAGAGACCGTCGACGGCCAGCGGGACGCCGAGGACGTCGACCCGCCGCCCCTGGCCGACGACGGGCAGGAACACGGCGAACAGCACAAACGGCACCTCGATGAGCAGGCGGCGGAGGACGAAGCGGGGCGGCAGGCCGGCCACGGCAACCAGCACGGCCAGGAGCAGGGCGTAGACCCCGTAGGCCCAGAACGCCTCCCGGGGGGTCGAGACCACGGCCAGCACGAACAGGACGGTCGCGGCCACCTTGCACTGCGGGCGGATGCGGTGCAGAGGGCTCGCGCCCTCGACGTGGAGCGCGTGGGCGTGGCCGGCGCCCATGGGCTAGGGGGCCTGCCCCGACTGCGGCGGGCTGCCGTCCCCGCCGTCGTGCCGCCGGTTGCGCACCAGGGCGAAGACCGTCATGCCGACCCCGAAGGTGACCAGCACGCCGATCAGCCCGGAGATGCCGGTGCTGAGCCGCTCGTTGTCGATGCCCTCGATGGTGTAGTGAGCGAGTGGGCCGTCGCCGACCAGGTGGTCCCTGGCCGTCTCCAGGAAGCCCTTGTCCTTGGCCACCTTCTCCAGGCCGTCCGGTGAGCTGGAGGCGAAGCCGCTGACGAACAGCGCGAGGCCGATCGCCACCAGCAGCCCGCCGATGACGAACGTGCGCAGGTTCTCGCGTCGCATGGTCGCCTCCTGTCAGGCCGCCGAGTCCGGCTGGGTCCGAATGCCCAGGGGGGCCTGCAGATCGGACGTGCCGTAGACGAGGTCGGGCCGCACCCGCAGGACGAGCCCGACGGTGAGCGCGGTGATGATGCCCTCGCCGATGCCGATCAGGGTGTGCACGCTGGCCATGGCGGCGAGGACGGTGCCGAGCGGCGCGCTGCCGGTACCGCCGACGGCGTACTCGACCACGAAGGCGAGCGAGGCCAGCACGACCGAGACCCCCGCGGCGGTCCCGGCGCTGAGCACGACCCCGGCCTGCGTCTTGGACAGGGCCCGGCGCAGGAGCACGAAGACCGCGTAGCCGCCCCAAGCGGTGACCAGGGACATGTTGACGATGTTGAGCCCGAGCGCGGTCAGGCCGCCGTCGGCGAAGAACAGCGCCTGCACGACCAGGACGACGGCGACGCAGACGGCGCCCGCCCACGGGCCTACCAGCACGGCGGCCAGGAGCCCACCGAGCAGGTGGCCGCTGGTGCCGGCGGCCACCGGGAAGTTGAGCATCTGGACAGCGAAGATGTAGGCGGCGACCAGGCCGGCCAGGGGAGCCTGGCGCTCGGTCAGCGTCTGGGCGGTCTTGCGGAGGCTGACGCCGATCCCGCCCGCGGCGGCGACGCCAGCCCCGACCGCGGTCGGGGCGTTGATGAATCCATCCGGTATGTGCACGAGCCGAACCTCCCTTGCAAAGACCCGCCGAAGGGCCCACCAGCTCGCCGGTCCACATGAGTGCCTGCGGTCCACATGAGTGCTGCGGTCTGTATGAGTGCTGCGATCCACATGAGTGCCTGCGATCCACGTGAGTGCTGCGTCTACCTTATGAGTGCTGCGGTCCACCTCATGAGCGCTGCGTCCACGTGACTGCTGATCGGTTGCACGAACCAAGGTGGTTCATCTGCATCGATATTGCAAGAGCATGGCAGGAGCGGCCCTCCGGCAACAGGGTGCACCCAGGACTTGCTGCAAGTAAATTGCAGCTGAGAGCAGATTGCGACGAGGCTGTGGGCAGACCGAGCCGGGCCCGCCTCAGGCGTCCGGGTCGTCCTCTGCCATCCGGCAGGCGGCGCAACGGCCCGAGATCGCGTAGTGGGTGAAGTCGGGGCGGAAGCCGTGCTGGCGCTCGACCAACCGCTCGAGGCTGCGCAGGGCGGGGCGCGACAACTCGAGGTCCGACCCGCACCGCGCGCAGGTCAGGTGGGCGTGCGGCACCTCGTCGAGCCGGTGGTAGCCGAGCCCCGACTCGAGGTGGACGTGGGCGAGCACACCGGTGCTCTCCAGCCGCTCGAGCGTCCGGTACACGGTGGAGGGGCTGACCCCGGGGACCCTGGCCTGGACCCGCTCGATGACGTTGGTCGGGATCACGTATCCCGCCGTGGTCATGATCTCGTCCACGATGGCCAGGCGCTGCGGCGTCATCCGCATCCCCTGGTCGCGCAGCAACCCGACCGCCGAGGCGGTCGTGGTCCTGGCCGTAGTGGTCGACGCCATCGCGGCCACAGTGTATCAGCTATGCACCTGCAACCCGTTGCACTGACAAGGGGTGGCTGCCTGCTCTGGTCAGGCGGGCTTCAGCTTGGCCATCAGCTCGGCGAGGGCAGCCGGCTGCAGCTCCCCGCTGGTCCGGGCGACGACCTTGCCGTTCCCGTCCACCAGCGTGAAGAACGGGAAGGCGGTGACCCCGAACGCGTTCGCGGCGCTCGACCGCGCGTCGTCGGCCAGCAGGGGCGCGGTCCAGCCGGCCTTGGCCAGCCAGGCCGAGGGCGGGTAGTTGGGCCGGTCGGGCGACACCGAGGTCGAGACCGTGGCGAGTTCCACGCCCGAGGGCAGCCCGCCGCTCTCGAGCCACCGCTTCACCACCGGCACCTCCCGGCGGCAGTGGGGGCACCAGTGGGCGACGAACAGGATCGCCCGAGGCGTGCCGTCGTGGGTGATGGCGACCGGGCGCCCGTCAAAGGAGGCACCCTCGAGCCCGGGGGCGGTGGCGCCGACGGCCGGGTCGCTCGTTGCCGAGTCGTCGAACGGCGGCAGGGGCGCACCGGTCACCTTGACTGGACGGGTCTCCTCGACGCCGGGCTGCACGGTGCCGCCGGTGGTCCCGCCCACCGAGCCGCCGCCGCGGGTGAGCACGACGGCCACCACGCCGAGCAGCAGGACCAGGCCGAACGCGATCGCCACGACCGGGACCCGGCCCTTCGCGGGCGGGGTGCGACCCGCGGCCGTGCTGCGGCCCGCGGCCGTGCTGCGGCCCGCGGCCGGGGTGCGACCCCTCCCGTCCGGGGTTCGGCCCGGAGCCGAGCCCTGTCCGGCCCGCTTCCTCCTGGTGGTGGGCTGCTTGCTCATAAGTCCGTTCCTTGCGTTCGTCGTTACAGTCGCCTGGGCCGGTTCAGGACCGCTCCCTGGCCGCGCCGGCCAGGGCGGCGGGGTCGGGCTCGCTCTCCAGGTCGGCGGCCGGGTCCGCCGCGCGGGCGGCCAGCAGCAAGACGGCGACCAGCGCGAACGCCGAGGCCGCCATCAGCGGGATGGAGATGTAGTGGAACCGCCAGACCCAGAGGAGGGTACACGGGTTGTCCGGGTCGCAGGTGCCGGCCTCGAGCGCCGGAAAGCGCTCGAGGAGGTAGTGGTAGGCGGAGATCGGGGCGCCGACCGCGGCCAGCGCCAGGCCGTAAGGACGCACGGCGAGGTCGCGCCGCCAGGCGGCCACGCCGAGGACGACCGCGAGCGGGTACATCGCCGCCCGCTGGTACCAGCAGAGGACGCAGGGTGTGAAGTGGGCCACCTCCGACAGGTAGAGGCTGCCCAGCGTGGCGACCAGCGCCACCAGGAACGCCAGCTGGAGCGCCTGCGGGGCGACGACCGTGGCCAGCCCGTGCCGCAGCCGCGCGGCCGCCGGCCACCACCTGCCGGCCAGGGCGAGGAGCGCCGTGACGGCCACCGCGAGCTGGGCGCCGACCGTCAGCAGGGCGAGGAACAAGGTCACCGCCGGCGTGCTCACGTTTGGTCTCCTGGAGAGTCGAGGGGATGCCGCCAAGGCGGGCGGACGCCCGGCGCGTACCTGGTCCATCCTACCGGCGCCCCGGCTGCGGGCGGGCGCCTCGTCCCCGGCGGTGCGTACCCTCCTGGTCTCCGGCGGTGCGTACCCTCCTGGAGGTCGCTCGCGCACTCGGCGTGGAGGTCCGCGAGCTCACCGGCCAGCCATCCCCGCACCCGCAACGCCGGGCGGCCCGCGCGGCGGCTGGAGGGCGACCGCTTCGACGTGCCGGTGCAGGGCGGCTCGGTGACGGGCTGGTCCTGGGGGACGGCTAGCCTTCGGCGTCGGGAAGCTCGGTCATCAGCCGTGCCGCCATCACCGAGACCCATCCCACGCCGAGCAGCGCCGCGGCAGCGAAGGCCACGTTGACCCCGTCGTTGTCGGGCCACGCGAAGAGTGCGGACCAGGCTGCGAAGAAGACCACGCCGGTTGCCGCGGAGTACGCCGCCCATCCCCGTTGCCTGCGGGCGGCAAACCGGCGGGCAAACACGAAACACGCCACGATCAGCGCGAGGAACGCCACCCCAGCAGCGATGAAGTGCAGGCTGCCGTGCCAGCTGAGGGCGTCGGGGCGGCCCGGCGGTGTCCCGGGTGGGAAGCCGTCGGCAGGGTCGGCGACAAAGACCCCGGCGGCGATCATCCCCACCCCGACAGCGCCGATCAGCCGCGGTCCCCAGGTGCCGCCCCGGCCGGGACGCAGGACTCGCCGCATCCCGACTGCGGCCGCGGCGAACAGCAGGCCGCTGACCACGAAGTTGCTGATCTGGACCCAGCCCAGGTCGCCGTTGCTCAGCAGGCTGAGGGGGTGACGTCTGAGGTCGAACCCGTCGCGGGTGAATGCCTGGAGCAAGCCCACGACGATGAACAGGAGGCCAGCGGCCACGCCGCAGGCCAACAGCGCCCGTGTCAGCTTCGTGGTCGTCTCTGAGGATGTGCTGGGCGCCCCAGCACCAGGTGTCGTGTTCTTCTGCGTCATCGTCTTGCCCTCTCGCCTGGTGGATGATGCACAGGTGTATCGAGATCTAGTCGAACAGCCGGGTGAGCCAGGCCTGCCAGGCCCGCTCGGCCTGGTTCTGGTCCACGTCGGAGAAGAGGTGGTGGCCGACGACCATCGCGCCGTGGAATCCGCGCAGAAACCGGTACAGCGCGTCGCTCGTGCGCAGGCCCAGGGTGTCCGGATTGACGAAATACACAACGCCATCCACAACGCCGTCGATGCGCGGGAGCCCGTCCGGGGTGAAGCGCGCCTGGTCGCCTTCGGTGACCGTGCCGGTCAGGCCGAGCTCGCCGTTGAGCACCACCCACGCGCGCTCCCAGTCGGTCACCGGCGGCCCGAACGCGGTGATGGGCGTCGCGGTCCGACCGGGGAAGTACGTGAGGTACTGCACCAAGGTGTGGAAGAACAGCTCCAAGCCCTTGGTCATGGCGTCGTACTCCGCCTCCCAGTCGTCGCCGGGGAGGAAGCCGCTGGTCACCATTCGCAGCACGGTGCTGCCTTTGCTGCGGCCCTCGATCAGGAACTCGTAGGCGATGAACCGTCCGTCCTCGGCCTCGCTGCTGCGGTATGCGAATCGTTTGAGCGGCTCCCACGCGGTCACCGTGGACGCTGGGGTGTAGTCGCCAAAGGCCGTCCGTACCGTGCCGCCCTCGCCAGGCTCGACCTGGTTGCGCCCCATGAACCAGGCGTCGATGCCCGGGCCGGTGGCGATCGCCTCCCACACCTGCTCGGGGGTCGCGTCGAGCTCGATCTCCATGTGGCTCTCGAAGTCGTGGCCCATCGTCAGAGCTCCTTCGGCTCGGTCTCGGCCGTCTGGGTCGTGTCTGTGCCGGTCTTGACGCTTGGATGGACGGCGACGACCACGCGGTGGTCCCGCCCGCCCTCCGCCGTCACGTCGTGGTACTTGCCGACCAGCGCGGTCACCGCGCCCGCAAGTTCCTCGACGAAGGCGGCACGGTCGGCCGCCGTCGCGAACCGCACCCCGCCGTCCAGCGCGAACGTGGCGAGCCGTTTGTGGGCCTTGGTCGCACCGGTGATCAGCCTCCCCACGTCCCGCACCAGCCGGGCGGCGAGGGCGAGCAGCCAGTGCGCCGACAGCCGGTCCGGCGAGCGGGCCGGGTCGGGCTGCACCGCGGCGAGCGCGGCCGGCGAGATCACATAGGACGCGGCTGTGGCCTGCAGCAGCCGCTCGGTGACGTTGCCCTTCCGACGTTCTTCCACGAGTTCGACCAGCCCGTGCCGCTCAAGCTCCCGCAGGTGGTAGTTCACCTTCTGTCTTGGCAGGCCGACCCTGGCGGCCAGCATGGTGGCCGAGGCGGGCTCGGCCAGCTCGGCCAGCAGCCGGGCCCGGGTCGGGTCCAGGGAGACCTCGGCTGTGGCCGGGTCCTCGATCACAGCGATCTCGATCATGCCGCAACGATGACACCGACAGTACTAATTGTCAAGACTGCTGAAGTTGTCGGTTCGCTGCTGAGTGAAGTTGTCGGTTCGCTGCTGAGGCCGATCGGGTCCGCGCCATCGGTCCACGCCGCCAGTGGCGACCCCCAAGCGGCCTGACCCACAACCCCGCGTCTCTTCCACCGCCGCTTCTGCTGACCTGAAGTGCTGCGGCGCCAGCCTGCGCGGGCCGGCACCGCAGCCAGCTCAGGGGGAGAATGCCGGCTTCCCGACAGCTTGTAGCACCCGCTCGAGGACGATGCTCGCCTGACGGAGATCCGCCTCGCCGAGCTCGGCCGCCAGCGCATCGGCCCATTTCCGCTGCGCCGCCTGGATGGTGCGCAGGGTGGAGCGGCCCTGTGGCGTAAGCCGCAAGAGCCTGGCGCGGCGGTGACGGGGATTGGCCTCGTACACGGCCAGTCCGTCCTGCTCGAGGAGGTCCGCCACGCGCTGCACGCTCTGTCGGGCAAGGTGCAGGGCGCGCGCGATCTGCGCCACCGTCGCGGGTTTGTCCTGGACCACCTCAAGGACCAGCCAGCGTGCGAGCGTCTGGCCGGCGGGCTTGGCCAGCGCCTCCCCGGCCGTGGTGAAGAGCCGGGTGAGCCCAATGACCTGGCCGAGGAGTGCGGTGAAGGCGTCCCCGGCGGGGGTGCGCGACTCGGGCCGCGCGCCATGGTTGACAGCATGCTGTCGTCTTGGTACCGTTGGCATCATGACAGCATTCTGTCAAATCACTTCCACCGCTCGCCACTCGCGCACGAAGAGAAGGGAACCGCTTCGATGAGCAGCACCGACCGTGTCGACGCCGAGATCCGGCCGTTCCGGGTCGAGATCCCCCAGGCCGACCTCGACGACCTGCGCGACCGGCTGGCCCGCACCCGCTGGCCCGACGAGCTGCCAGGCGTCGGCTGGAGCCGCGGGGTGCCGCTGGGCTACCTGAAGGAGCTGGCCGCCTACTGGCGCGACTCCTATGACTGGCGCAAGCACGAGGCCAAGCTCAACGAGCACCCGCAGTACACCACCACGATCAACGGCACCGACGTGCACTTCTTGCAGGTGCGCTCCCCCGAACCCGACGCCACGCCGCTGCTGCTGATCCACGGCTGGCCCGGCTCGGTCGTAGAGTTCCTGGACCTCATCGGGCCGCTGACCGACCCGCGCGTCCACGGCGGCGATGCGGGCGACGCCTTCCACCTGGTGATTCCGTCGCTGCCTGGCCACGGGTTCTCCGGGCCGCCCGGTGAGCCGGGATGGACCGACGGCCGCATCGCCAAGGCGTTCACCGAGCTGATGGGCCGGCTCGGCTACGCCCGCTACGGCGTCCAGGGCGGCGACGTGGGCGCGTTCATCGCCCCGCAGATGGGGCGGCTCGAGCCCGCGCACGTCATCGGCGTGCACGTCAACGCGCTGGTCACCTTCCCCTCCGGCGACCCGGCCGACATGGCCGGCCTCACCGAAGCCGAGCAGGAGCGCTTGGCGCGACACAAGCACTTCCAGGACGAGCTGATGGGGTACATGCACATCCAGGGCACTCGGCCGCAGACCCTGGCCTACGCCCTCACCGACTCCCCGGCCGGGCAGCTGGCCTGGATCGTGGAGAAGTTCAAGGAGTGGACCGACCCGGCGGCCGGGCTGCCCGAGGATGCCGTCGACCGCGACCGTCTGCTCACCAACGTGATGCTGTACTGGCTGACCGGCACCGCCAGGTCGTCGTCCAACTCCTACTACGAGCGGTTCCACGACCCGAGCATGTGGGCGCCAAAGGAACGCTCCACGGTCCCGACCGGCGTGGCGGTGTTTCCCACCGACGTCGCCATCCGGCGCTTCGCCGAGAAGCCTGACACCATCGTGCACTGGTCGGAGTTCGACCGCGGCGGCCACTTCGCCGCCCTGGAAGCACCCGACCTGCTCATCGGTGACGTGCGGGAGTTCTTCCGCCGCTTCCGCTGAGCCGACGTGCTGCGACGCCGCGGCATGCGCGGGCCGGTGCTGTCCGACCCGAGCCGTTGAGGGGTTGACCGACAGCATCCCCGGCGACGTCAGCGCAGCGCACAGGCCGGTTGCTCGTTGACGTCTTCGATCGCGCCCCAGTCGACCTGATACGGCTGCCGGTGGGTCAGCTCCACCGGCAGCGGCGCGCCGATCGCCGACTCGGGCTCGTCGCGCTGGAACTGGCGGCCTTCCTCGTCGGTAAGCCGCCGTGCTCGCACCCGTCCCCCATCCGGCACCCCCAGATCAACGGTAGACGCCGGGCACTGTGAGCCATCGTCGCCCGACATGGCCGCCAACACCCCCGAACGTATGTGGCCAGCGCATGGGAATGTCAACCGAAGTGAGGGATGCCGCCAGGCCGGGTGGGCGCCCGGCATGTGCTTGGTCGATCCTGGGACGTCCCGGCAGTCCGGGCCCGTGCTCGCGGCCGTCTAGTTGCGATAGAGTTGCAACTAAGGGATAGGTGATGAGAGGTGAAACGGCATGGACACGCTGGAGAGGATCGAACGCTGGTGGGACGAGGACGCGGCCATCTATGACCATGTCCCCGGCCATGCGGCGGCGACGGCGGCAGAGCGGGCAGCCTGGGCCGCCGCGCTCGCCCGCCACCTGCCCCCGGGCGGTTCCGTGCTCGACGTGGGAGCCGGCACGGGCTTCCTGTCCCTGGCGGCCGCCCGCCTCGGCTGCCGCGTGACCGCGCTGGACTTGTCGGGCCGCATGCTCGACCGCCTGCGCGCCTCGGCGGCCAGGGAGGGCCTCGAGGTCACGACCCACCAGAGACCGGCCGACCAGCCACCCGAGGGGCCGTTCGACGCGGTGATGTCCCGCCACCTGCTCTGGACGCTGCCTGACCCGCGCCGGGCGCTGGCTGCTTGGCGGGCTGCCGCCCCTGCCGGCCGCCTTGCGCTGTTCGAGAGTATGTGGGGTCGGGCCGACCGGGCCGAGGCCGTCCGCCAGCGCCTTCGGCATGGCGTCGACCGCCTGCGGCGGGCCCCGCGCGGGCACCACGACGAGTACGACCCGGGCGTGCTGGCCCAGCTCCCGTACGGCGGCGGCATCGGCCCGGGCGCGCTCGTGGAGCTGGTCGAGTCGAGCGGCTGGGGCCCGGCCCGGCTCGAGCGGCTCCGCGACGTCGAGTGGGCACGGCTGCTCGCCCGCCCGCCGCTCGAGCGGGTGCTCGGGGTGACGCCCACCTTCACCGTGAGCGCCGGCTGACCCGACGGCTGAAGTTGGCCGTCGGAACGGAATGGCCGCGGTCGCCAGGCCGCTCCGAGCGACCCGGCGGACTTGTTGGCCGTGATGGAACGCGCCGACCCACGACCGGCGCGTGCTCAGGGCGGGCTCGGCTGTGCGACGGGCAGGCGTAGGCCGGTCATGCCGCCGTCGACGGCCAAGGCGGTGCCGGTCACGAAGCTGGAGGACGGGGCGGCCAAATAGCAGATCGCCGACGCGACCTCCTCGGCCGTGCCAAGGCGGCCGACCGGCTGGCGGGCGGCCAGCCTGCCGCGCTCGGCACCAGGGTCGGGAGCCTGGTCGAGCAGGCGGCCGACCCAGGGCGTGTCGATCGTGCCCGGGTTGACGCAGTTCACCCGGATCCGCTCGCCGACCAGGTCGGCCGCCATGGCCAGGGTGAGCGACAGCACCGCGCCCTTGCTCGCGCCGTACAGGGCGCGCTCGGGAAGCCCGAGGACGGCAACGACCGAGCAGGTGTTGACGATCGCCGGCGACGACGACCGGCGCAGGTGGGGCAGGGCCGCCCGGGTGCAGCGAACCATCCCGAGGACGTTGACGTCGAAGACGTGCCGCCACTCGTCCAGGCCGCCCGCTTCCACAGTCCCGGTAGCGCCGATCCCGGCGTTGTTGACCAGCACGTCCAGGCCTGAGAAGCGCCGGGCGACCGCAGCGACGGCGGCGTCCACGGCGGCCTGGTCGGTGACGTCGGCCGTCATCGCCAGGACGCCGTCTGCGTCCTCCGGCGGCTCTAGGTCGAGCGCCCCCACCTTGGCACCTCTGGCCACGAGCGCCCGCGTGGTGGCCAGCCCGATCCCCGAGCCCGCGCCGGTGACGATCGCCACCAGTCCGTCGAAGTCATTCACCGCCGGGGCCTCCTCGAACACCGCCGGGGCCTCCTCGAACAAGGAACCATACTGCTTCAGGCGTCGCGCAGCCGTTGTCGCTGGCGGCCGAGTCCCGAGACCTCCAGCTCCATGACGTCGCCGGCGCGCAGGAAGCCCGGGGGGTCCATGCCGAGGCCGACCCCGGCCGGGGTGCCGGTGTTGATCAGGTCGCCGGGCTCGAGGACCATGAACTGGCTCAGGTACCAGATCAGGTGGTCAACGCCGAAGGCCATGTCCTTGGTCGACCCGTCCTGCCTGGTCTCGCCGTTGACGACCGCGGTGAGGGCGAGCTGCTGGGGGTCGCCCACCTCGTCGGGGGTGACCAGCCAGGGCCCGAGCGGGTTGAACGTCTCGCAGGACTTGCCCTTGTCCCACTGGCCCCCACGTTCCAGCTGGAACTCGCGCTCGGACACGTCGTTGGAGACGCAGTAGCCGGCGACATGGCCGAGGGCCTCGGCCGGGCTGTCGAGATAGCGGGCGGCGCGGCCGACGATCACCCCGAGCTCGACCTCGTAGTCGGTCTTGGTGCTGCCACGCGGCACCAGCACGTCGTCGTCGGGTCCCACCACGGTGTAGGGCGCCTTCATGAACACGGTTGGCTCGGCGGGCAGGGGGTTGCCTGACTCGCGCGCGTGGTCGGCATAGTTCAGCCCGATGCAGACGACCTTGGGCGGCCGCGCGACCGGGGGCCCGATCCTCGACCCGCCCAGGTCGAGCAGGTCGAGCCCTCGCGCGCCGTCCTCGAGGGCGCGGGCACGCAGCTCGTCCAGGCCGGACCGGGCGAAGAAGGCCGAGTCGTAGTCGGCGGTGACGCTGCTGGCGTCCAGCGCGGTACCGTCGGGCAGGAGCACGGCCGGACGCTCCCGGCCGGGAGGACCGACGCGCAGCAGCTTCATCGGGCACCACGCTCCTTCGGGTCTGGCCGCTGGTCGTCGCGGCGCGGGAGGCCAGTATGCCGGCCCGCCGGCTAGGTCGTAGCCCACGCGGGGCGGAACGACATAGAGACCGCGGCGACCGGATCCCGGTCGCCGCGGTCGGTGAGGGTGGTCAGGCGGCGTCGCTGCGACGACGAAGCGGGCAGCTTGTCGGCCCCGAGCTCGACGCCGAGCTCGGGTGGTCAGGCGACGTCGCGGCGGACGACGAAGCGGGTGCCGGCCGTGGCCAGCAGGAACACGTAGCCGGCGAAGAGCAGGACGCCGGCCCACATCGACAGGAGCTGCCCGCCCGGGTTGGTGATCGCGGCCGCGGCGCCCATCGGCAGCCACCTGGCGACCTTGGGCATGAGGCTGGCGAGCACGCCGTTCTCGATGAACTGGGTCCACGCGAGCGTGACGACCACGGCCGCGACCTGGTTGCGGAACAGCGCGCCGATGGCCACGCCGGCGGTGCCGTACAGGGCCCCGGCGAGCAGCGTCCCAGCCAGCGCCCGGCCGACCTCGAGGTTGAACAGGTCGACGTGGGCGCCCTCGACGGCCAGCCAGGGCAGCGTGACGGCCAGGCCGGCAAGGACGGTCGCCAGGGCGAGGCCGAACCCGGCCAGCGCGTGCGCGGCCAGCTTGTTCGCGACCACCCGCCCCCGGTCCGGGGTGATGAGGAAGGTCCCGGTCACGGTGCCGTGGCGGAACTCGCCGGCCATGCCGAGGATGCCGAGGACGAGGGCGAGGACGGAGGCGAGCCCGGACCCGCCGATGACGTTGTGGAGGTTGCCAGCGGTGCCGAGTGAGGCGTTCCCATCCCTTCCGGCGAGGACCAGCGTGGCGACCGCCAGCAGGGCGGTGATGGTGAGGGCCGCGGCCAGCAGGCCGCGCGCGGTACGGGTGGTGGAGAGCTTCAGCAGCTCGGCACGGAACAGTCTGGTCATCGGAGGACTCCTTCTGTCCTTGCGTTTGTGGTGGTGAGCTCGAGGAAGGCGGCTTCGAGGTCGGAGCGCTCGAGCCGCATCTCGTAGACGACGATGCCGGCGTCGGCCACGGCGCGGCCGACAGCCTCGGTGCTGGCGCCGGCGACCAGCAGCTCGTCCGGGCCGGCCGGCTCGACGGTGGCGCCCCGGGCGGCGAGCGCGCCGCGCAGCGCCTCTACCTGCGGCGTGCGCACGCGCACGCGCTGGCCGGTCCGGGCGGTGAGCTCGGCCAGGCTGGACTGGGCGACCAGCCGGCCGCGGGCGATGATCACCACGTGGTCGACGGTCTGGGCCATCTCGGCCAGCACGTGGCTGGACACGAGCACCGAGCGTCCCTCGGCGGCCAGGTGGCGCAGGAGCGCGCGCAGCCAGTGCACGCCCTCCGGGTCCAGGCCGTTGGCGGGCTCGTCGAGGACGAGCACCCGAGGGTCGCCGAGCAGCGCCGCGGCCAGGCCGAGGCGCTGGCGCATGCCGAGCGAGTAGCCGCCCACCCGCCTGGTGGCGGCGTCGGCCAGGCCGACCAGGGCCAGCATCTCGTCGACCCGGCTGCTCGGGACACCGCTCGCGGTGGCGAGCACGCGCAGGTGGTCGCGGCCCGAACGGCCCGGGTGGAAGCCGGACGCCTCGAGCAGCGCGCCGACCTCGCGGCTCGGCTCGGACAGCTTCTGGTAGGGGCGGCCACCGAAGGTGGCGCTCCCGCTCGTCGGGCTGATCAGCCCGAGGAGGGTCCGCAGGGTGGTGGTCTTGCCGGCGCCGTTCGGGCCCAGGAAGCCCGTGATCGCGCCCTCGCCGACCTCGAAGCTGAGGTCGTCGACGGCGGTGACGGCGCCGAAGCGCTTGCTGAGTCGTTCGACGGTGATGGCTGACATGGTGGCTCCTTAGCC
>DASYUT010000309.1 GCA_036000965.1 Actinomycetes bacterium | reverse complement strand
GGGCTGCTGCGCAGGCAGCCTGGCCTGTTCACCCACTGGGCCTGGATGACCGAGTTCTAACGGGTCAGATGAGACGAGCGGAATGACGGGAGACTGTCACGTTCCGTTCTGTGGGAGCCCGGGGGTGAGATCCCCCCGGGCTACCCGGCCGGCTAGAGGCGGCATGGCTGCCGCCTCCGGCCGGTTCGGGCGGATCGGCCGGGGCTCGGACCCGCCACGCCTTGACCCGCTACGCCTTACCGGTAGGAGAGAGTGGCTCACTCGAAGCCCAGGGACTGCTCGTGGATGCGCTTCAGGTCTCGTTCGCTGAGCTCGCGGCCGTGGCGCAGGAAGTCACGAAGGAAGGCCAGCTGCTCCTCGGTGTAGGGGCGAGGTTCGCGTCGCCCTCCTCGGCGATGGGGCCATACATCCGCCAAGCGAGCTGCTTGATCGAGGAGTATTACGCCGACGACTACGTCGACCACAATCCACAGGTGCCGCCAGGCCGGCGGAGACCGGCAAGGGCATGCAGAGGCGCGGTGACCCCGGTAGGCGCTGGTGGAGGAGTGCTGCGGATACTGGCAAGCCTGCGACCAGCGGTGACGGTGGAGCGGGTGACGGGAATCGAACCCGCGTCACGAGCTTGGAAGGCAGTGTCGAGGGGGAAGGCCGCTCCTGCTCCGACGCCAAACGGCCAGGTCAGGGCCGATCCTAACGAACCGTGATTGACCGCTCGTGACCGCCCGTATCCCTTGGTTAGGGCACGCCGAGGGCACGGCCGGTGAGGGCAGGACTACGATCGGGACCCCGGGAAGTGTCCCTGGATGCTGAGGATGACCTGGTATGGCGCTGAAAAAACGAGTGACCCCGAAACGCTGGCGCTCCAAGGAAGCAAAGGAGATCGTCGCCGCCGTTCAGAGGGCAGGCGGACAGGTGGAGCGCACGGCAAGCGGGCATCTGAAGGTCATCGGGCCAGCCGGGTCCGCCATCGTCGCCTCAGCCCCCAACGCCGGCCGCGCAGGTGGGCGCGCCGTCCACAACACCCTGGCCACGATCAGGAGCAAGACAGGGCTGGACGTGTGAGGCGCTCAGCCGGGCGCTCGCTGCACCCAGCTACGTGAGCCGTCAGGGCTCGGAACGGTTGCTTTAAGAGAGCTTTCCGGGCGGTCGCCTGACGTGCGGTGACCAGCATGAAGGGCTTCCTGGCTGGGCGTTCGTTTACCGGCGCTGTCCTCTAGAGACCGTGCGTTTCCGATCGTCTGCGGGCCAAGAGCGGGCCGTAATGGATAAACGAACTGAGCGGCGGGTAGCCCGTGGTCGGGCCACCGAGCCGGGCGCCCGGGGTGGGCAGGCTGTATTACTCTCGACCCGGGCGCCTACCAGTCACCCTACCGGACCGCCTTCAGAAGAGGTTACGACCTGACTGGGCAGTACGACGTTTGGGAGGTGGTGCGAGGTGGTCACCGCGTATGTCCTCATCCAGACCGAGGTCGGCAAGGCTGGGCAGGTCGCCAGTGCAGCCGCGGAGATCGACGGTGTCCAGCAGGCCCAGCCCGTGACCGGGCCGTACGACGTCATCGTCCGCGCCGAGGCGCGCAGCATGGACGCCCTGGGCCAACTAGTGGTGTCGCGGATCCAGGCCATCAACGGGGTCACGCGCACCCTGACCTGCCCGGTGGTGCACCTGTAGCCGGGCCACGACGCCTGTGGCACACGGGTGGCGCGACCTGAAGGCCACGGTCACCAGGCTGCCGGTCCGAGGCGGCGCTGGCCTGCAACGGGCGGTGTTCCGATCTCGACATGAGCTAGCGTCCATGCTCCGCTTGACCGAGTTGTTGACCCGTGGATGCCGTCGGAGCGAACTCGACCATCAGGGTTCCTGGGCGCCGAAGCGGCCCTTCCCCCCGCGGGACTCCCAGTCCTCGCGCACCACCGCCATCAGCAGCTCGTCCTCGAAGCGCCCTCGGACCCACGCCTGTTGCCGCAGCCGGCCCTCCTCGACGAAGCCGACCTTCCGGTAGGCGCCCACGGCGCGGACGTCGTCGGCCAGGACCTGGAGCGCCACCCGGTTCATGTTCAGGTGCGTGAAGGCGTAGTCGACCAGCGCCCGCACCGCATCCTGGCCGAAGCCCTTCCCCCAGAAGGCCTGGCCCAGGGCGATGCCGAGCTCACACCGGCGGTTGAAGTGGTCGATCCCGTACAGCCCGCCCTGCCCGAGCAGCTCGCCGTCGGTCTCGACGGCAAACCAGGTCTGATCCCTGGGCGGCTCGGCGGCCTCCTGGTCGAACCTGGCTTCGTACCGGGCGAGCGAGAAGGGCAGGACCGGTCCGGTCTCCGACAGCACCTTGACCTCGAGATCCTCCAACAGCTCCCACAACCGCGGGAGGTCGGCTCGCTGGATCGGCCGAAGTACGACGCGTTCGCCCCGCAGCATCGCCTGCTCTCCTTCCACCGCTCGAACTGCGTGCACCTGGCGACGGCAGGACTCTACCGGCTGTCGCCTGAACTCCCCGACCTGGACAGGTAAGCGCCGGGTCGTGCGGAACCGGGCTGGCTGACCGGCTCGACCGCTCTTGGGACGGGAGCGGCGCTCTCGTAAGCCGCCCCTCCGGTCATCCTGCGCTCGGCCTTCGCAGGTCAGCACGGGTCTTGCCGTCCGAGCTCGTCTGCCCTTGTCGCCTGCTGTTGCCAGGCTCGGCGGTCAACTTGGCGGTCAGTGATTCTCTGCGGCGGTGAATGCGGGCGGGGTCTGTCGGGCCTCAGGGATACACAAGGCAAGGCGGCGAGCCGTGCTGGGCACCAAGCCGAGCGCCGGAAAGGTATCCTGCCCGCCATGGATGACGAGCGGCAGGACCCGCGAGGCACCCATGGAGCACCTGGCGAAGAGCCGGTGGCCAACCAGGCGATGGCAAATGAGCGCGAAGAGGTCGACGAGGACTCCCCAACCACCGATCCGATCGAGGTCAGCAAGGCCGTCGAACACACCATACGGTTCGACTTCGCCGGCCTGAGAGCCATACCCGTCATCCCGCCGGATCTGTTCCGGGCGGTGCGCGAGCACCAGGAAGAGCTGGCAAAGACGGCCAGCTTCAGCGTGCTGGCGAGCAACGTGCTGCGGGACGCGTTCCGCCCCGGTCATCCCGCCGGATCTGTTCCGGGCGGTGCGCGAGCACCAGGAGGAGCTGGCAAAGACGTTCCGAAGATTCGCCGCCAGCTTCAAGGAGCAGCTTCGTGCAGGTGCTCCACCCAGCTGGCAGTTCGGTGATGCCTGGCCGATGCTCAGCATGATCGCTCACACGGTGGAGCAGGATGGCATTCCTCTTGCATGGGTGCCGCGTGGCGACATCGTCGTGGCGCTCGTGCACGCCGAGGGGATCGAGGCGCGGCGGGCGATCCTGGCCGACCATGAGGCCGAGATCGTGCAGGACTGCTTCACCTGCCTCGACGACATCGACACCCCCGAGCTGGCCGAGTTCGTTGAGAACACCCGTGAGGCCGCCCGAGCATTTCAGGACCAGCATGCGAAGCCTGCCCAGGCTCTGGCCACCGTGGTGCTGGACGCCGCCTTACGGCTCCTCTTCGCTGCCCCACAGTTCAGCTATGGCGGGGTACGACGCAAGCTCGCTGGCGTCTGGGACAACGCCCCGCTCCGGTATGTGCGCTCTGCGCTGGTGCTCGCGGCCATCCCCGGCGCCCTGGAGGAATTCTGGCCCGACCGCGGTGACCCGGTGCCTGACCGCTTCAACCGGCACGCCTCGGCGCACACTGTCCACACCAAGCAGTTCACGCGCACCAACGCGCTTGTGGGGATCATGACCATCACGTCGCTACTGCGAGAGGCGTACGAATCCGCCTGGTACGCCGCCCCGGAAGCTCAGCAGCCGGCTTCCTGATCACAAGAACGGTTGCCTTAAGAGAGCTTTCCCGGCGGTCGCCTGACGTGCGGCGACCGGCAGGGAGGGGCTGTCTAGCTGGGCGTTCGCTTACCGCGGTTGTCCTTTGCTGACCGGGCGTTGCTGATCGTCTGCGGGCCAGGCGCGGGCCAACAGCCGAGACGTTCGCGGCGAGCAGGACCAGGGCCCTCTCGACACGATAGCTGGCGGCGCCTTGGTAGGAGACGCCGCCAGCCGCTGATGCGGTCTACCCGGTTGGGGCTGGGGCGGACGGGTCGTTCTGCCACAGGCCGAACTCGTTCCCCTGGGGGTCTCTGCAGGTCGCGAACCAGCCCATGCCCGGCACCGGGCCCGGGTCGTTCGCCTCGCCGCCGAGCTCCTTCACGCGCGCGGCGCCGGCGTTGATGTCGTCCACGTCGAAGTAGGCGCGAATCCCGCGCTTGCCGGGCTCCATGTTGGTGATCGCCGCGCCCGCCTGGTCGCTGATTCGGGTCATGTGGTACTCGAACGGGCCGGGGGAGGCCTCGAACTGCCACCCGAAGAGTGAGCCCCAGAACTCACGCCCCTTGGCGGTGTCGTCCGCCGGGATCTCGAAGTGCACTGGCTGGCCGGGCATAGCGACTCCTCTCGCATCGATGGTTCGGCGGAGCCTTGGTTCCGCCGCGGTCGTCAATATAGACCGGTCGGTCGGGGGAACTCATCGGTGCTCCCTCGCGCAACCGGAGATGCTGACCTCCCCTTCTCGACCGTCGAGACCACAATCCGAATCGCCCGCTCGCATCATCCCAGCTGCGTGAGCGGGACGGCCGGCGACCTGCGGCTCCTCCGAACCGTCGGCGACCGGTGGTGACCGCTGATGCCCATGCTCGACCGTTGCAGCGCGGACCCAGCGCGGACCGAGCGCCGGTCAGGACCGCGCGATGCCGTACGCCTGCTGGATCGTCCGCAGCTGGGCCGCATCGGCGTTCGCGGCCAGCGCCGCCGACAGCTCCGCGAAGTACTCGTCCAGCCCGCCCGGCGTCACGATCAGCAGCGCCGTCGCCGGACCACCCACGGACCGGAAGACGTGCGGCAGGTTGCGCGGCAGGAACACAAACGACCCCGGCCCGGCCCGGAACCGGTCCTCGCCGCACTCTACGTCCAGGGTCCCCGTGAGGACGTAGAAGCTCTCGTCCTCGCGGCTGTGGGTGTGCCTCGGCGGCCCACCGTCGATGGTGGCCTCGATCACGGTGAGGCTGCCGCCGGTCGACCGGCCGGACGCCTTCACGTCGGGTCCCCGGCCGGGCACGCCCTCACCTGGTCCGACGACGTATCCACGGGTGACAGGCTGGTTGGACACAGCGGCCTCCCTGGAGCAGTTCCGACGGCTGAGCGCAAGGTACATCGCGCCGCCGAGCCGGCGCGCTCACCTACCCAAGCCCAAGCTGCTTGCGCAGCCTCAGCCTGCGTACAGAACAGCTTGACCGCCGCTCTCGTAAGCCGCACCTCCCGTCGCCGTGGGCTCGATCTGCCCAGCTCAGCCCGAGTCTTGCCGTCCAGGGCCGTCCACCGATGGCGTCTGCTGTCGCCAGGCTGGGCGGTCAACTTGGCGGTCAGTGAGCCAATAGGTGGCCAGTCGGAACTCGGTAGACGGGACCTGTCAACTCCCCGCCTACGGCTGGCTTGGTCACCGGAGGAGGCGGCCGGCCAGCGCGGCGACCGCGGCGTGCTGGGCGGCCCACGCCTGCCACACCACGGCGGCCCACGCCCGCACCGCCTGGGCGTGGGCGGCCACCGAGTCGACCATGGCGCCGGCGGTGGCGACGTCGAACACCGTCACCGCCCCCGTGCTGGTGGGTGCGGGCAGGCGCGGCCAGGACGCGTCGGGCCTGCCCATCCGCTGGTGCGCGGCGCGGACCCGCACGCCGGGCACGCCGCGGTCCAGCGCCAGGTGCAACCCGACCAGCGCGTAGGCGACGCCGGTGGGCGGGATGTCGCCGCCTGCGTCGCGCGAGGCGTGCTGCGCGGCGTAGGCGGCCACGGCCAGCTGGTGGTCGTCGCGCACCAGCTCGATGTGGTTGAGCTCGAAGCCCTGCACCTCGCCGAACAGCTGCCAGCACTCCGGAGAGGCATTCCTGCGCGGGTCGGGCGTCGAGCCGCTGGCAGGCAGCTCCAACCCGCAGCCCGGGCAGGTGGTCCAGCCGCTCATGGCGGCCAGGCTGCGCCAGCGACCAGGCGCTGTCCAGTCGCTCTAGCTGGGAGCGTTTGCCGTAGGAG
>DASYUT010000308.1 GCA_036000965.1 Actinomycetes bacterium | reverse complement strand
GGGTCTGGAACCGCCGCAGTGCGTCGAGGCTGTCGCGCCGCAGGCGGATCCAGGCGCTGTTGGGGAAGTACAGGTCCATGGTCTCGCGCCACACCCGGACCGGCAGGCGGAAGGTGGCCTCCTTGTGCC
Source organism: Actinomycetes bacterium (assembly GCA_036000965.1). Classification (NCBI taxonomy): domain Bacteria; kingdom Bacillati; phylum Actinomycetota; class Actinomycetes; species Actinomycetes bacterium. Next base: position 30,695 of record DASYUT010000308.1, on the reverse strand, counting down.
ACGGCACCTGCTCGACCGAGAACCCGGTCTCCCCGCGCAGGAACACCGTGCCGCTGAACAGCAGCAGGAGCGGGACCTCGCCGTCGTCGAGGGAGTGCAGGTACTTCGCGGACACCACCTCGAAGTCGTAGGTGCAGGGCACGGGCAGGTCGACCTCGGTGCTGCCCGAGAACCCCTGGACCATCAGCGACAGGTTGGTGAACTGCAGGGGCTTGAGGGTGTCGCTCCACCGGCTCGTCTCGCCGAACAGGTCGGCCAGCCGCTCGGCCTCCTGCGGCCCGTAGCGGCGCAGGTACGGCTCGATCCGGATCTGGCAGCGCAGCGCGACCGCGTGGACGCGTTCTCCGGTCACCTCCGAGAGCCTGAGCCTGAGCACCATGGTCGGGACTGCCGCGTACCGCTCGGGCCGGGCGTCCAGGCACTCGAAGACCAGCTCGCTCATGCCGGCGCCCCGTTCTCGGCCTCCCCGCCGCTCCTCCCCCGCGGCCTCGACCTCCCGCAGCTCGCCGGGCGGCGTGGTGCCGAGCCCCTCGAGCGCGACCCAGCCGCCCGCCACGGTGGCCCCTGGCCGGTCCCGGCCCCTGTCCAGGTCCAGGTCCCGGCCCCTGTCCCCGTCCCCGTCTTGGCCCCTGTCCCCGTCCCCGTCTTGGCCCCTGTCTCTGCCTCTGTCCTCATCTCGGTCCCTGTCCCGGCTCCTGTCTCTGTCCCCGCCCCGGTCCCCGTCCCCGTTCCCGCCCCGGTCCCGGTCCCGGTCCCGGTCCCGGAACAGTGACTCGGCTGGGATCATGTTGGGAGGGGCGGGTGCGGCCGTCAGGCCCTCCACGTCGATCCTGGTCACCTCGGGCGCGGCCTCCTCCACGGCCCGCTCGATGGCGAGCTTCACGGTGACCGTGGACGAGGGGCAGCCGTGGCAGCTCCCCTCGAGCCGGAGGCGGACCACGCCCTGGGCATCGACCCCGAGGAACTCCACGCCGCCAGCGTGGGACCCGAGGTAGGGGCGCACCTGATCCAGGGCCTGCCGGATGCGTGCCTCCACCGGCTCCGGGTGCAGGCCGTGCAGCACGAGCAGGCTCTCGACGAGCGGGTCGGCGGCCATGCGACCGAGCAGCTCGGCCCTGGCCGGCTCCTGCTCGCGGGTGAGCTCGACCACCCGCGCGAGGCCGGCGCCGTACAGCTCCACCAGCAGCCGGACCAGCTCCTCGGCCCTGGCCTTCACGGACGGGTCCACCGAGCCCAGCTCGTCGAGCAGCTGCTCGATGCGGGACCCGACCTCACGGAGGTTGCGCCCCGCGCGCTGCGCCCCGGGTTGATCCTGCGCCATGTTCCCGCCTTGAGAAGGGGCGGCCAGGGGAGCGGAGGCTCCCCGGCCGTCGGGGTTCCGGCCTAGGGATTGTTCAGCATGGTCGGCGAGTGCAGCTTCTTCACGACCCTGCCGTTGCCGAGGTACATGTGGACCCCGCAGGGCAGGCACGGGTCGAAGCTGCGGACCGTGCGCATGATGTCGATGCCCTTGAAGCGCTCGGGCGGGTTCTCCTCGAAGATCGGCGTGTTCTGCACCGCGTCCTCATAGGGGCCTGGCGTCCCGAGGACGTCCCTGACGCTGGCGTTCCAAGGGGTCGGCGGGTAGGGGTGGTAGTTGGCGATCTTGCCGCCCCGCACGACCATGTGGTGGGAGAGTACCCCGCGCACCGCCTCGGTGAACCCGACGCTCACCGACTCCTCCGGGACGGTGAACGGCGTCCAGGTCTTGGTGTTCCCCTTGCGGAGCTCTGTCATGGCCTGCTGCGCGAAGTGGTAGGCGGCCGCGCACGCGTACGCCTGGAAGTAGGTCCGGGCCCGGTCGCGCTCGAGCGCGTTGGACCACTTGGGGATCTTCCACTCGAAGGTGGCCTCGGGCTTGGTCATCGTCCTCGGCAGGTTGATGACGACGCTCGACCCGGTGGCCTTGATGTAGCCGATGTCGACCAGGCCGGCCAGGGCGGTCGCCCAGAGCCGGGCGATCGGCCCGCCGCCGGTGTCCAGGGCCAGGTGGTCCTTGCCGTCGAACCAGCGCGGCGACATCACCCAGGAGTAGTTGCCGTCGAAGTCGCGCTTCTGCGGCTTGGGGATGGTGTGCTGGTTCCAGGGGTGGCGCCGGTCGACCGGGTTGCCCAGAGGGTCGCGGGAGACGAACGTCTCCTGGCCCTCCCAGTCCTCGTAGAACGAGCTCCCGAGCAGGATCCTGATGCCCAGGTTGATGTCCACGAGGTCGGTGGTGACCAGCTCGCCGTCGACCACGATCCCGGGGGTGACGAACATCTTGCGGCCCCAGTTGGTCATGTCGCGGTAGTCGAAGTTGCAGTGCTCGGGGTCGTTGAGGCTGCCCCAGCAGCCGAGCATCACGCGCCTGCGCCCGACCTCCTCGTAGCCGGGTAGGGCCTCGTAGAAGAAGTCGAACAGGTCGTCGTGCATCGGCACGACCCGCTTCATGAACTCCGCGTAGCGGGACAGCCGGCTGAGGTAGTCGGTGAACAGCTGCACCGTCGCGACCGTGCCCACGCCGCCTGGGTACAGGGTGGACGGGTGGATGTGCCTGCCCTCCATGAGGCAGAACATCTCCCGGGTGGTGCGGCTCATCTGCAGGGCCTCCCGGTAGAACTCGCCCTCGAGCGGGTTCAGGGAGCGCATGATGTCGGCGATGGTCCGGTAGCCGTGGTCGGCCGCGTGGGGCGCCTCGGTCCGCTCGGCCAGCTCGAGCACGCCGGGGTTGGTCTCACGCACCATCCGCTCGCAGAAGTCCACCCCGACCAGGTTCTCCTGGAAGATGTTGTGGTCGAACATGTACTCGGCCGCCTCGCCGAGGTTGATGATCCACTCGCCGATGTGGGGCGGGCGCACCCCGTAGGCCATGTTCTGGTTGTAGACCGAGCAAGTGGCATGGTTGTCGCCGCAGATCCCGCAGATCCGGCTGGTGATGAAGTGCGCGTCGCGCGGGTCCTTGCCCTTCATGAAGATGCTGTAGCCGCGGAAGATCGACGACGTCGAGTAGCACTCGGCGACCCGCTTGGCTGCGAAGTCGATCTTGGTGTAGATCCCGAGGCTGCCGACGATCCTGGTGATGGGATCCCAGGCCATCTCGACCAGGCCGTCACCGCTGCCCTTGCCCTTCGCCTGCCCGCCTACCTCTGTCTCTCCGACCGCCATCGCCGTTCACGCCTTTCGCTCGAAGCCGGTGCCGTCGTCGCGGCGCCCCGCCGCGCTCACCACGGGGCGCGGCGCCCCGCCGCGCTCACCACGGGGCCTGGTAGCCGGTTGCCAGCTCCTGGCCCGCCTTGCGCCACTTGGGCTCCTCGTCCACTGTCTTGAGCGTCACCTTGCGGAGCGTGCGGATCACCGAGCCGTACAGGCCGCTGGCCGTGGTCGAGACCTTGCTCCCGGGGGGCTCGTCCATGAACGGCATGAACTTGTCCGGGAACCCGGGCATGGTGCACGCGATGCAGATGCCGCCGACGTTGGGGCACCCGCCGACGCCGTTCATCCAGCCCCGCTTGGGCACGTTGCACTTCACCACCGGGCCCCAGCAGCCGAGCTTCACCAGGCACCTCGGGTCCCCGTACTCGCTGGCGAACTCACCCTGCTCGTAGTAGCCGGCCCGGTCGCAGCCCTCGCGCACGGTGGCGCCGAACAGCCAGGTGGGCCGCAGCGCCTCGTCGAGGGGGATCATCGGGGCCTGGCCGGCCACCTGGTAGAGCAGATAGAGCAATGTCTCGGAGAGGTTGTCGGGCTGGATCGGGCAGCCGGGCACGCACACGATGGGCACGCCCGCCTTGGACTTCCAGCCCCACCCGAGGTAGTCGGGCACGCCCATGGCGCCGGTCGGGTTCCCCGCCATGGCGTGGATGCCGCCGTAGGTCGCGCAGGTGCCCGCCGCGACCACCGCCAGCGCCTTCGGAGTCAGCCGGTCGAGCCACTCGCTGGTGGTCATGGGCTGGCCGGTCTCGGGGTTGTTGCCGAACCCGCACCAGTAGCCCTCGCGCTTGATCGCCTCGTTGGGGATCGAGCCCTCCACCACCAACACGAACGGTTCCAGCTCGCCCCGGTCGGCCCGGTGGAACCACTCGATGAAGCTGTCGGGGCCGCGCTCCGGCCCGGACTCGTAGTCGATCAGGGGCCAGTGGACCGCGACCTTGGGCAGGCCCGGGAGCGCGCCGAGCGCGATCTCCTCGATGCTCGGCTGGGTCGCGGCCGTGTGCGCCACCGAGTCGCCGTCGCAGCTCAACCCGGCGTTGATCCACAAGATGTGGAGGACTTCCTCTTCCTGCTTGGTGCCAGCTGCCTCGGTGGCCGTCTGCGCCATGGCACTCACCCTTCCTGGTTGCCGACTCCTGGTTGCCGACCCTGGTCGTGCCAAGCTCCTCCGCCTCGGCTGGTCTCAGCCGGGCCGCGCTGGTGAGCGCCGGGCCGCCCGGCGGGACGCGCTCACACCGTCACCCATCTCCTCGAGCTGGGCCTGGGTCAGTTCCCACAGCACGTGGTACACGGTCGTCTGGGCCTCCTGGATGCGGTGGACCGACGCCGACGGCACGACGAACAGGTAGTCGATCGTGTCGAGCTCGGCCATCCTCCCGCCCTCGTAGCCGGCCAGCCCCACGGTGAGCAGGCCCCGCCTGGCCGCCTCGTCGAACGCCCGCACCAGGTTGTCGGAGTTGCCGCTGGTGGACAGGCCGACCGCGACGTCGCCGGGGCGGGCGAACGCCGCCAGCTGCCTGGCGAACACGACCTCGAACCCGATGTCGTTGGCGAGCGCGGTCAACGTGGCGACGTCGCTGGTGAGCGACAGGGCCGGCAGAGGCCTCGCGCGCTCCAGCTGACCAGGCCCGGCTCGCTCCAGGCCGCCGGGGCCAGGCCCCGCTGGCGGGTTGAGGAAGAGCGCGACCAGGTCCTGGGCGTCGGTGGCGCTGCCGCCGTTGCCGAAGGCGAAGAGCCGGCCACCGGCGGCGAAACGCCGCGCCATCGCCTCCGCGCAGGCCACCAGGTGGTCGCGTTCCCGGTCGAGCACCAGCTCGCGCAGGGCCACGATCTCGCCGGCCTTCGCCACCGTGGAGCGGCGGATCTCCTCCAGGACGGCGTCGAGGTCGCCGCTGCCGGCATACAGGAACGGGTAGAGCGACTCCATCCCCGCGTCCGGGCCCTGGCCCGCTGCCGGCTGGCCCTGGCCCCCGCCCGCCCCCGGCGGCGGGCCCGGCCGGGCCCCCGGCGGCGGGCCCGGCCGCCCGGCCGCCGCGGTCACGGCCGCACCACCGCGATGGCCTCCTTGGCGTGGACGAGCACGGTGTCGCCCACGCCGGCGTCGACCAGCGCGACGCTGACCTCCTCCAGGCCCGAGCCGGTGTCCACCGTGGCGAGGTCGTCGGCGAGCAGCTCGACCACCCGCACCGCCACCGCCTCGCCCGAGCAGGTGACGCAGACCTCGCCGTGACACTCGGGCAGCGACCGGGCCGGCGCGGACGCCATCGGCAGCAGGAACTGGTCGCTCATCGGCGTCCCCCGGGGTCGAGCAGGCTGGCGTTCTTCGGGCTGCCGTCCCGCCCGCAGTACGTGTCGCTCATCGGCGTCCCCCCGGTTCGAGCAGGCCGGGCTGCTCGAACAGCACGTGCACCAGCTCCCACAGGTGGCGAGACCCAGCCGCGCCAGCGCGAGCGCCAGAAGATCCGCGACGCCTTCGGCGACCTCCCCATCCCCTGACCAGGGCCGCCCGCGGGCCCGCCGCCGCCGGGGGGATGCCCGTCGCGACCGTCGTGGTGGCCGGCACCCCTGGTGGCCGACACCCGTGGTGGCCGACACCCGTGGTGGCCGACACTGCTGGCGATCGACACCGGGAGTGATCGACACGGGAAGTGATCGACACCGGGGCAGAGTGGTCGCGTGCGCCGCCGGCTACCCGGTGCCGGCCCCGGGCCGCAGCCCCTGACTGGCCCGGACCCGGAGGTACCGCGGCCGGTAGTGGCTGGCCCGCGCGAAGTCCCCGCCAGGACCCCCGGGGCCGAGGCTGTAGGCGACGAGCAGGCTGTCGCCGTCGGGGTAGGCGCGGGCCAGGTAGGCCCGCTCGCCACTCGGCCGGCGCAGCTCCGGGATGTCGTAGAGCCGCCGCGGCGGCCCCCACGGCCCCACCGGGCTGCACGAGCGGCGCGCCTCGATCGCGGTGCCGAAGTCGGGGATGGCGAGCAGGACGTAGCCGGCACCCAGCTTGACCACGCTCCCCGCAATCCCGGTCAGGGGGACCGGCCCGCCCGGGCCGGGCACGCCCACCAGGGCCGCCGACGCCGAGGGGCTGGGCGACCAGCCCGCGCCGTCCCAGAACCGCCAGAACCCGTGCGAGCCGCCGTGCGGGAAGCGAGCCAGGTGGGTGTGCTTTACGTGGAACGGGCCGCCGAGGTCCCGTACCCCGTAGAGGTAGGTATAGTCCGCCTCCTCGAGCACGGCCACCCCCCACTGCACCTCGGAGCCCGAGGCCCGGCCGTACAGGGGGGCGTCCCCGAGCTGGGCCAGGCTGGGCAGGCCGAGCGTGACGATGCGGTTCCGTCCGGTCCACTCGAAGCCGTCCGGCTCTGCGCCCGGCCGGAACTCGTGCACGAGCACCCGGAGCCGGCCGTCCTCCACGAACCCGCCGGCCGGCCAGTACCAGGCCCCAGGCTCGCCGCCGGGGCGGAGCAGCGCCCGAGGCTTGCCTGAGGCCGGGTCGGCCGGGCCGAGCAGGGTGGTCAGCCGGGTGCCGTCCTGCACCACGACGGCATTCCGGACCAGCCCCGGCCGCGCCGGCAGGGTGGACCGGGGGCCGGCTCGGGAGGCCGGGCCAGGGCGGGCCGCCTCGGCACCGATGAACGAGTCCCCGAACAACCAGGCGGTGCGCCCGTCGGGCAGGCGGACCGGGTAGCTGCCGTCACCGCCGATCCAGCCGGGCCCGGGGTCGCCGGCGCGGTCGAAGGTCCGCGCGGTGGCGGGGTCGGGGACGGCAGTGAGCGGGGCGGCAGTACCACACCAGCCGGGCGGCCCCGGCGGCTGCGCGGCTCCGGGCGGCGCAGGGAGCGACGAGGCCCCGGGCACGGGCGGCCCGGGTGCCGTGGGCACGGGCGACGCGGGTGCTTTGGGCACGGGCAGCGCGGGTGCCGTGCGCGCGGGCAGCGACCCGGCCGAGGGTACGGGCGGCCCGGGTGCCGGCCGGCTCCGGGACGCGGCCCGAGCGTCGAGGCCCGCGGGCCGGGAGGCCCGGACCTGGCCGTCCCACCATGCCGCGGCGCTCGCGGCGAGCAGCACGACCGCGACGAGCGCGAGCCCTCGGCGCACCCGTACCCCCTGCCATGCTCGACCCGGTCCCGCCCGGATACCGGGCGGAATCGGACTCAACGTAGCATGCGGTCCGGGCGCGGCCGTCCCAGAGCCCGGCTCGCCTCGGGCACAGCGGCCCGTGACGGCCTCGGTGGACGGACCAGGATTGGGCTAGCCCTGTGGAGGGCGGTCGAGAGGGAAGCCGCGAGTGACATCGGGAACACCGGCAGAGGGCATGTCGGTGCAGCCACGGCCCGGTCTGCTCGCCGTGCTGCGGGAGTGGGGCCGGATCGGCTGCATCGGGTTTGGCGGGCCGCCGACGCACATCGCGCTACTGCGCGAGCTGTGCGTCGAGCGGAAGCAGTGGCTGAGCGCCCAGGAGTTCGAGGACGCGGTCGCCGCCTGCAACCTGCTTCCCGGTCCGGCCTCCACCCAGCTTGCGATCTTCTGCGCCTGGCGGGTCCGCGGCCGCTCCGCCTCGCTGGTTGGCGGAGTCGCGTTCATCGTCCCCGGCCTGGTCCTGATCCTCGCGTTGGCCGCGCTGTTCCTCGCAGGGTCGCCGCCGCGCTGGGTGAGGGGGGCCGGCGCGGGCGCGGGCGCCGCTGTCGCCGCTGTCGCCGTGCAGGCCGGTTCGAGGCTGGCATCTGCCAGTTGGCGACGGGTGCAGCGCGCCAGCCGGTCCCGGTGGCTGCTCTACCTCGCCGCCGGAGGCGTGGCGACCGCGACCGTCGGCCCGCTGCTGGTGCTCGTCCTGCTCGGCTGTGGCGCCCTCGAGCTGGTCACGCGGCGCGTCCGCCGAGCCGGCACGAACGCTGCCGGTACCGCGCCGATCCCGCTACTGGCAGCTGGCACGATCGGGGGCGGCGCGCTGCTTCCGCTCGCCTGGGTCGCGTTCAAGGTCGGCGCGCTCTCCTACGGCGGCGGCTTCGTGATCGTCCCACTGATGCAGGCAGACGCCGTCAACCACTACCACTGGATGAATGGCGGCCAGTTCCTGAACGCGGTCGCACTCGGCCAGATCACCCCCGGCCCGGTCGTGCAGACCGTCGCCGCGGTCGGCTACGCGGCTGCAGGTCTCGGCGGCGGCCTCCTCGCGGCCGTCTTCGCCTTCGCCCCGTCGTTCGCGTTCATCCTCCTCGGCGGACATCGCTTCGACCGCCTCCGCAGCGACCGGCGGGCGCGCGCATTCCTCGACGGTGCCGGCCCGGCGGCCGTTGGCGCGATCCTTGGCTCCGCGATCCCACTCGCGCGCGCGCTCGCCGAACCCTGGCAGTACGCCGTCCTCGCCGCAGCCGCCGCCCTCCTGCTGCTGCTGCGACGCGGAGTGGTGCTGACCCTGCTCTCAGCCGGAGCAGTCGGAGCGCTCATGGCAGTCGGGGAAGGACCGCTGCCACACTGATCACCCAGCCGCTGTCGCCCACCGTGAAGCGCGAGTGCCCCACGAAGCGTCAACCGCTGCGCGGATGGGCAGCGCCGACAAGCAGGGCGACCCCAACCTCACGGATGCTTGCCGACCAGCCCACCGCAGCAAGCCTGGCCGCAAGGTCCGCAGGCCCGTAGAAGACCTTGACCGCCCGGTACTCGCTGCCGTCGCGAAGGCGGCGGCGGACGGTGGGCGCCGGCTGGCCGGGCAGCACGGTTTCGACTGCTCGCACACGGTTGCTGGTGTCGAGGAAGCAGGCCCGTCCGCCCGGTGCCAGCGCCGCGCTGACCGTGGACCAGAACGCGGCGAACCGCGCGGGTGGCACATGTGACAGCCAGAATGCGAAGAACACCGTGTCGTAGCGGCGCGGCGGCTGCCAGCCGAACACATCGGCCGCCACCAGCTCGACCGGCAGATCCCTGACTCGCTGGCCTGCCAGCGCAAGCATCTCCGGTGCGGCGTCGACGGCGGTCACGGACCGGGCGCGGCGGGCGAGCAGCGGCGTCCACCGTCCTGTGCCGCACGCCAGCTCAAGGATGTCCCCGGTGATCGGCAGCTCGTCGATGAACCTGTCCCACGACGCTCGACCGACGTATTCCTCGTCGTACTCGGGTGCGCGCGCCCGGTAGTAGGCGATCTGCTCGCCGAGCAACGCATCGAGGTCATCGTCCATGCCGAGAGTCTGCCATCCGCCAGGTCCCGATGGGTCCCGGCCGACGTGGCGCCGAGCAGCACCCGCGAGTACAAGCTCACCCCGATCCGCTGCAGGGTCCGCGAGCTCTCAAGCAGCCGGGCGCACCAACACCCCCCTGGTGCAGCCAAAGGCCACGGGCTACCGTAAGGACCATGGAGTGGTGGTCGGTTGAGGTGTTCCACGGGACGTTGTCGGCGGCCCGGTGGCAGGATGCCCATAGCTCGTCGCTGATCGAGTCGGCGATCTCGAATGGCGCGGTCGACTGGGCCTGGCACCAGCACCGCTGGGGTGTGGTGTTCGAGGTTGCCTTCCGCGACGACGCGCAGTGGGAGTTGTTCCGCAACCTGCCCAGCGTGCGGGCGGCGCTGGATGCGGTCCCGGATCCGGTCAACGGGTTGCTGGTGTACCGCGGGCGGGGTGGCGGCGCGGGACGGTTCTCCCGCCGGCGGCCACGGCCCCATGCTGGCGCGGGCGCCATGGCCCTGCCCGAGCCCGACCCGGAGCTGTTCGAGAGAGCAGGCGCGGCGCCGGAGCCGTCAATCATGATCGGCGGCCAGTAGCCACCTCTGCCGACCAGCCAAACGGGGAGGAGGTGGCGCGTGTCCTCGGCTGAGACGACCGTCCGTACCTCCTCCTCCTCCTCCTCGGCGCCAATCCCTTCGGGTCCAACGGCAGTCTTGCGGTGGCCGCCCCGGCAACGCAGCAGAGCGCCACCGCCGCGCCCGAGACAAGGCCGGACGGCTTGACCACCATGACGATGCGGCCGAGGCTCCAGGTCGTCACCAGCCGGTTCGGCGCGCGGCCAGGCGCCGCACCAGCAGCACGAGCACGATCGTGATGACCAGCGCGAACAGCCACGACCCGAACCTGCCGTCGGCGCCGAAGAAGGCGCGGCCGATGAACCCCGAGATCAGGGTGCCGGCGATCCCGAGAGCCATCGTCGCCGGCAGGCTCAGAGGGTCCCGCCCGGGCACCAGCAGCCGCGCCAACAGGCCGATCACCAGGCCCATCACGACCAGCACGATCAGGAACCACACCATGCCCATCCCTCCCCGCTCGGGCGCGCCCGGCCGGCTCGCGCACCGGCCCGGCATGTGCTCGCTCTCCTGCCAGAGCCATCTTGGCACGGATCGCCCGTGGCGTCCCCCAGTGGTACGAGGGGCCGACCCGTCGGGCTCCCGGGAACGTCACAGGATCCGCCAGGCATCCCGGGCCGCGCCTTGCCAGAGGGTCCTTGCCAGAGGGTCCTTGCCAGAAGGTCCTTGCCAGAGGGTCCTTGCCAGAGGGTCCTTGCCAGAGGGTCCTTGCCAGAGGGTCCTTGCCGGCGGGCTCCACCGCGGCGACAGCCGGTTGACAGCCTCTCAACCGGGCGACAACCGGTTGACAGCCCCTCCGCGGTGCGGGCATCCTCGGCGTCGGCATCAGACCAGGCAGCCCGGGGAGCTCGAGGAGGTGAGGCGTCGATGCCACCACGATCGGTCACGACGCTCCCACCCCACCCGGACCCAGCCCGCAGCCGCTAGCGCGCGCCCGTCCGCCGCGGGTGGGAGCCTTCGGCCCTGGAGGCCACATGCCCGCAGCAAGTCCTGACGCAGCCGCCGTGACCGGCCTGCTGCGCATCCGCAACGTCACCTTCGACTGCGCCGACCCCTATGCCCTGGCCGGCTTCTGGCGCCAGGCCACCGGCTACCGGGAGGACCCGGACAACGGCAACCAGCCAGGCGACCCCGAGGCGCTGCTGGTCACCCCGGACGGCCGGCTCAACCTGCTGTTCATCGGCGTGCCTGAGCCCAAGACGGTCAAGAACCGCGTCCACCTGGACGTCGTGCCGACCCAGCGGACCCGTGACGAGGAGGTGGCCCGCCTCCTCGACCTGGGCGCTGCCCTGGTCGCCGACCACCGCAAGCCCGACGGCGCCGGCTGGGTGGTCCTTGCGGATCCGGAAGGCAACGAGTTCTGCGTGGAACGCAGCGACGCTGAGCGCGCCGCGCCGGCCGGTCCCTGACGACCAGCCGACGCTCGAAGGAGCATCATCGGGCTCGGGCTACGGACAGAACTTCTTCTGGTGACCTGCTCAGCAGCGGCACCGCCCGTGGGGGTGGCAGTGCCCACGGCGGTCGGGTGGGTGACCGCCGCCGCAGGCGTCGCCGTTGGCGTCGCCGTCGTCGCACGGGAGCAGGACGGCGCCGACGCCGGGAAGGGCCTGGGCATGGGCCCTGGCCAGCAGCGCCTCCGCCGCCTGCCTGCCGTTCTCCCCCGTCCGCGACATGCGGGCGGCGATCAGGCCGGCGACCAGCGGGGTCGAGAACGACGTGCCGCTCCAGCGGGCCATGTCGTGGAACGTCCGCTTCTCCCCCTTGTGCGGCCGCTCCTGGCAGACGAAGGTCCCTTCCGCGTAGGCGTTGACGAGCCCCTCACCCGGCGCGTAGACGTCGACCCAGCCGCCGTGGTTGCTGAAGGAGGCGCGGCTGCGCCAGTTGGCCGCGAGCGCGCCGACCGACACCGTCCAGGGGAAGGCCGCCGGCCAGAACGGGCCGCGGTCGCCCTCGTTGCCGGCCGCGGCGACCAGCACGACGCCCTTGTAGTGCCGGAGCCGCCGCTCCCAGAAGGCCTCGAAGCTGAGCAGCGGAAGGTTGGACCGGGTCCTCGTGCCGGCCGAGAGGCTGATGATGTCGGGGGTGCGGTCCAGCGCCTTGTCGAGCGCCTTGACCAGGTCCGACTCGAGCAGCGCGCCCCCTTGCTTGAACACGCGCTCGACGAACACCGCCGAGGCCGGCGCCATGCAGCGCAGCACGCCGGCGATGAAGGTCCCGTGCCCGGCGTAAGGCGGGATCTCGCGGTTGGCGGGGATCGGGTCCTCGACCCCGTCCACCCCCGCAAGCCATGCGTGCCGGTCGGGCGCCTCAGGCACCAACCCGGTGTCCACCACGGTCGCGAGCACACCGGTGCCGTCCTGCTGGCCTGGGCAGACGCCCGGGTCGGGCTCGGTGGCGCTGGTCTCCTCCGGCTCCGTGGCCGGGCAGTAGGTCGCCCCCGGGGTGATGGAAACGACGTGGTTGGGGGTCATGACGCCGACGCCGACGGTCTCGTCGAGCACGGCGAGGACCTGGGGGACGGTGAGGCCCCGCCGCTCCTCGCCGTCCACCCTCACCCCCTGGAACGTCAGCAGGGTCAGCCCGTTGATGAGGCTGTCGAGCACGACGGGGTTCACCAGCAGCGGCAGGACCCGGTCGAGGTCCTCGTCACGGATCAGGATGGCGTCGCGCTGGTACAGGTAGTCGACGGTGTCCCTCTCCCGCCACTCGGGCGGTTCCACGTCGACCTCCCTGGGAGGCTCTGATCGCCTCAGGCCCTCCACGATCAGGCGGACCTGGGTCTCGAGCCTCGTAGGCGAGCGCCCGGGTGGCTCGTTGTCGACAGCCATGTTCTCCCCTCCGTGAGAGGTTGCAGACGAGCGGACCTGCAAGGTCTAACATCCATCACGTGGCCGGGGAAGAAGGCCGGGGCGCCCGTGCACCGCACGCGCCGCTCGAGCTGCTGCCCCTCGCGTTGTCCCGTCCCAGGGAAGCGCTGACACAGGCGCGCGCGGTGCTGGCGGCAGGGCCTGGCCCGTACGACGCCTCGGTCGCCCACCAGGTCGTGGGGATCGTCCTGCGCGACTTCGGCGACGTGGGCTCGGCCATCCGGGAGCTGCGCACCGCCCGCAGCCTGGCGCGTGCATCGGGCTCGCCCGGCCGCGAGGCGGACGTGCTCGCCACGCTCGGGATCGCCCTGGTCTTCGCCGGTCGCACCAGGTCGGGGCTGGCGGCTCTGGACGCCGCGGTGCAGCAGGCCGACGGCGTGCTGGCCGGTCAGGTCCTGGCGCGGCGGGGCGCCATGATGATGGTGCTCGGGCGACACCGGGAGGCGCTCGACGACCTGCGCCCCGCGGTCACCCTGCTCGCCCGCGCCGGTGACCCGGTCTGGGAGGCACGCGCACGCACGTTCCGAGCGCTCGTCCACCTCGCGCTCGGGGCCCCCGAGCGCGCCGACGTCGACGTCGTCCGGGCCGAGCGGTTGTTCGCCGCGGCCGGCCAGGAGCTCGAGTCCGCCGTGGCCAGGCAGAACCGCGGGTTCATCGCCTTCCGTACCGGCGACCTGCCGGTTGCGCTCGCCCACCTGGACGAGGCGGCCCGGCGCTACGAGTCCCTGGGCACGGCAGTGCCCGACCTCAGCATCGACCGGTGCGCCGTGCTCCTCGCCGCCGGCCTGCCCCGCGAAGCCCTGCAGGAGGCCGACGCGGCCATCCGCGGCCTGGAACAGATCCGCGGGCAGGCCACGAAGCGGGCCGAGCTGCTGCTCACCGCGGCGAGCGCCGCGCTTGCCGCCGCGGACACCCAGGCGGCCTTGGAGCGTGCTCAGGCGGCCAACCGCCTGTTCGGCCGCCAGCAACGGGAGTGGTGGCGCGCGCACGCCACCCTCCTGCTCCTCCAGGCCAGCTTCACGGCCGGCATGGCCTCGGGCCGGCTGCTCGGCCGGGCCGGGCGGACCGCCGCCCACCTGGAGGCGCTCGGCTCCGGCGAGGCGCCCAGGGCGCACCTGCTCGCGGGACGGACGGCGCTGACCCTGGGCCGGCTGGCCGACGCCGACCGCCATCTCGCCGCCGCGGCGCGGATGCGGCGGCGCGGGCCGGCCCTGTCACGGGCCACCGGGTGGCTGGCGGCGGCGCTGCGGGCCGCGGCGGCCGGCGACACGCGCCGCGTGCTGGACGCCTGCCGGCGCGGGCTCGACCTGCTCGACGAGCACCGGCTCACCCTGGGCGCCTCGGAGCTGCGGGCGCTCGCCACCGCGCAGGGAGCCGAGCTGGCAGCGCTCGCGCAGCGGCAGGCCGTGCGGGCAGGGGCAGCCCGCCGCCTGCTCGCCTGGAGCGAGCGCTGGCGGGCGACGGCCATGGCCGTCCCGCCGGTCCGCCCGCCCGACGACCACCAGCTCCAGGCCGACCTCACCGCGGTGCGCCAGGTCACCAGCCGCCTCGAGCAGGCGCGGGCCCAGGGCACGCCGACGGGCGCGCTCCAGCGGGAGCAGCGGCGGCTGGAGCACGCCATCCGCACCCGGGTGATGCAGGCCCGCGGGACCGCGGGCACCGCCGACCACGCCGGCAGCCGCTTCGATGTCGGGGCGCTGCTCGAGGAGCTCGGCCCAGCCCTGCTGGTCGAGATCGTCGACGTCGACGGCGACCTGCACGTCCTGGTCTGCGGGGCGGGGAAGGTGCGCAGGTTCGCGGCGGGTCGTGCCGACGAGGCCAAGCGCGAGGTCGAGTTCGCCCGGTTCGGGCTGCGGCGGCTCGCCTACAGCGGTTCGGCGGAGCGGGCCGAGGCGACGCTCGCCCTGCTCGAGGGGACCGGCCGGCGGCTCGAGGAGCTGTTCCTCGGGCCGGCCAGCCGGCACCTGGGCGACGGTGCTGTGGTCGTCGCCCCGCCCGGCCGGCTCCACGCGGTCCCCTGGGCGCTCCTGCCCTCGCTGCGGGACCGCGTGCTCAGCGTCGCGCCCTCCGCCAACGTCTGGCTGCGCGCGCGGCGGGCCGTGCCGCCCGCCGGCCGCGACGTGGTCCTGGTGGTCGGGCCGGACCTGGACACAGGCGGCGCCGAGGTGCCCGCGCTGGCCGGGAAGTACGACAGCGTCACCGTGCTCGACCGGGGCAGGGCCACCGCGGCCCGCGTGCTCGACGCCATCGACGGCGCCTGGCTCGCCCACGTCGCCGCCCACGGGAGCTTCCGCGCCGACAGCCCCCTGTTCTCCTCGCTCCGACTCGACGACGGGCCGCTGACCGTGCACGACCTCGAGCGGCTGCGCCGGGCGCCGTACCGGCTGGTGCTGCCGAGCTGCGACTCCGGGCTGCTGGCCCCGGTCGGCGCCGACGAGCTGCTCGGCCTCACCTCGAGCCTGGTCCCGCTCGGCACCGTGGGGATCGTCGCCAGCGTGGTCCCGGTCAACGACCGCGCGGTGGTGCCGCTGATGCTCGCCCTGCACGAGCGGCTGCGGCACGGAGCCACGCTGGCCGAGTCGCTGCGCGACGCCCGCTGGAGCCTTGACGCCGATCCCGTCATGGCCGCCACCGGCTGGTCCTTCGTCGCGCTCGGCGCGGGGTAGGCTGGGCTAGGAACCCTCGCCGTCCAGACCGAGCCGGTGGGCCGTGGCGGCCGCCTCGACCCGGGTGTGGACGCCCAGCTTGGCCAGGATGTTGCTGACGTGGACGCTGGCCGTCTTGGGGCTGATGAACAACTCGCCGGCGATCTGGCTGTTGGACCGGCCGGCGGCCACCAGGCGGAGGACCTCGAGCTCGCGAGGGGTCAGGCCGGCGGCCGCCGGGCTGGGTGCCATGGCCGGGCCGAGGTCGAGGCGGGCCCGGCGGGCGAGCGCCTCGACCGCGGCCCGCAGCGGCTCGGCGCCCAGCCGCACGGCGGTGGCGTGGGCCGCGCGGGCCGCGGCCAGGGCCTCGTCGCGCCTGCCCTCGGTTTGGGCCTGGTCGCGCCTGCCCTCGGCCAGCAGCGCTTCGGCCAGGCGCCAGCGCGAGCGCGCCTCCTCGTACACGTAGCCGTAGGCGAACGCGTCGGCCGCGGCCGCCCAGCGCTCCGGGTCGGCCCGGCCCTCCAGTCGTGCCCACTCGGCCTCGGCCCGGGCCAGCCAGGCGAGCGCCTCCGGACCGACCTGGCGACCCGCCTCGCGGGCCCGGGCGAGCGTGGTCCGGGCCCGGTCGAGCAGGTCGGCGCCCGCGGCCCTGATCTCGGCCAGCACGGGCTCGTCGGCGGCGGGTGCGGTCCCCAGGCGGGCCCTGGCCTGCTCGGCCCGGTCGGCCTCGGCGGCCAGCCCCAGGGCGGCTGGCCAGATGGCGCTGAGCGTCCATGCTTCGCCGGGCGCGCCCGCCCCTGCCAGGGTCGAGCAGGCCAGGGCGCTGGCGCGCTCCGGGTCGCCCTGCCAGCGGGCCAGGTCGGCGCCGCAGCCGCCGGTGAGATAGGCCACGTAGCTGTCGTGCTGCCGCAGCGGTTCGAGCCGGGCGAGCCGCTCGTCGGCGCTCGGGCGGCCCCGGCCGACCTCCACGTACAGGGCGGCGGCGGACAGCGCGCCGGCCGCCGGGCTGCGGTCGTCGATGGCCACCGCCAGCCGCTCGGCCTGGTCCCAGTCCCCGGCCTCGTAGTAGGCGACACAGCGGAGGAGGCGGGCGTCGACGCCGTACGGGTTCCAGGTCAGGCCGGTGCGCTCGGCCAGCTCCACGGTGTCGTCGAGGGCGGCGCAGGCGGCGGCCAGGTCGCCGACGTCCAGCTGGAGCCGGGCCAGGTGGCACTGGACCCGGAGCTCAAGGGGGCGCGCGCCGGCGGCGGCCGCCTTCTGGCGGGCGTCGCGCAGCAGCGAGGCAGCCTCGTCCAGGTCGTCGTGGCGCTGCGCCAGGAACGACAGCGAGATCAGCGCGTAGGTCTCGTCGCCGACGCTGCCCGCCTGCCTGGCCACCGCGAGCGCCTCGTCGCACCAGCCCCGAGCTTCCTGGTCGCGGCGCGCGAACACGAGGGCGTGGGCGAGCGCGGCGGTGACCCGGGCCCGCAGCGGCGTCGGAGGGTCGGCGGGCACCAGCTCGACCGCCCGGCGGCAGGCGGCCACCGCGTTCTCCCGGTCGTTGACCTCGACCAGGTAGTCGCCGAGGTGCTCGTAGGCCACGGCCGCCCGCAGCGGCGCCGCGCTGGCGTCGACCGAGGCCGCGGCCTCCTCGGCCAGGGTGGCCGCCCGCCGGAACTCGCCCGAGTTGCTGGCCGCCTCGGCCGCGCGCAGCAGCAGGTCGACCCGGTCGACCCCGGCCACGGCGGCAGCGTCGGGCACCCGGTCCCACAGCTCGATCGCCTGGGTGAGGTGGCGGTAGGCCTCGGCCGGGGCGGACACCGCGGTGGCCTCGGCCGCCGCCCGGACCAGGGCGCCGAGCGCGCCGGGCAGGTCGTGGCTGGCCAGGCTGTGCCAGGCCAGTTCGGCGGCGGGCCCGCCAGGACCCGTGCCGTCCGCGCCGGGCTCGGCGAGCAGGCGCGCGTAGGTGGCGTGGAGCCGGGTCCGCTCGCCTGGGAGCAGGTCGCCGTACACGGCCTCCTGGAGCAGCGCGTGGCGGAAGCGGTAGCTCTCGGCCAGCGGGTCGGCGACCAGCACCTGGCTGGCGATCGCCTCGCGCAGCCCCTGCTCGAGCTCGGGCTCGGGCCGGCTGGCGGCCGCCGCGAGCAGCTGGTGGTCGACCCGGCGCCCGGCCACAGCCGCCACCTTGAGGACGTCCCGGGCCAGCTCGGGGAGGGCCTCGACGCGGCCGAGGAGCACGTCGGTCAGGGCCTCGGGCAGCGCGACCTCGGCCCGGACGGCACCAGCGGCCATCAGCTCCTCGGCGAAGAACGCGTTGCCCTCGGAGCGGGCCAGGATGCGGTCGACCACGGCGGCCGGGAGCCGCTCGCCGGCCAGCGCCTCGAGGTGCTCGGCCAGCTCGTGCCGGCTGAACGGGGGCAGCTCGACCCGCTCCAGATCAGGCACCCGGACCAGCTCGGCCAGCAGCGGGCGCAGCGGGTGGCGGCGGTGCAGCTCGTCGGAGCGGTAGCTGGCCACCAGGCAGACCCGGCCGCTACGCAAGGTGCGGACCAGGAAGGCGAGCAGGCCGCGGGTGGAGCGGTCGGCCCAGTGCAGGTCCTCGATGACCAGCAGCAGGGGGGCGAGCTCGGACAGGCGAACGAGCAGCGACAGCACCGCGTCGAACAGCTGGACCTGCTCGAAGCCGTCGTTGGAGGGCGGACCGGGCCCGACGGGGTGCGGGCCGTGCGGAGGCTCCTCCCCGGCCTTGGGCAGCAGCAGGCCGAGGCCCGGCACGGCAGCGCCCCAGCCCTGGACCAGCTCGGCCTCGGCGGGCCGGGCGCCGAGGTCGCGGAAGGCGTCGACGAAGGGGACGTAGGGCAGCCCCACGTCGCCGACCTCCATGCAGCCACCGACCAGCACCCGCACACCACGCGCCTGCGCCCGGCCGGCCAGCTCGGCGAGCAGGCGGGTCTTGCCCACGCCGGCGTCCCCGGCCACCAGCCCGACCGTGGGCCGGCCCTGCTCGGCCCGCTCGAGCACGTCGAGCAGCCGGCCGAGCTCCTCGGCCCGGCCGACGAACGCGGGACTGGTCGCGGTTGCCATGCCGACAGTATCGCCTGCCGCCGCGACGGCGAGCACGCGGCGCGGTCAGGCTCCGGCAGGGTCGCGTGGCCGGCGGCCCGGCGCCCGACCGTCTAGCATCACTGTCGGTGCGGTGCGGCGGCGGAGGTGGGCGTGGGCGAGGCGGCAGGGACGGCGCAGGCCGTCGAGGGGCATGGCGGCACCCTGGCCGTGGCGGTGGCCAGGCGGCACGGGGTCGACACGATGTTCACGCTCTCGGGCGGGCACGTGTTCCCCCTCTACGACGGCGCCGTGCACGCCGACCCGCCGATGCGGCTGGTGGACGTCCGCCACGAGCAGACCGCCGTGTTCGCCGCCGAGGCGACCGCGAAGCTCACCCGTACGCCCGGGCTCGCGGTGCTCACCGCGGGACCGGGCGTCACCAACGGCGTCAGCGCCGTGACCACGGCCTACTTCAACGGCTCGCCCCTGCTCGTCCTGGGCGGCCGGGCACCGGCCGGGCGCTGGGGCACCGGCAGCCTGCAGGAGCTCGACCACCCGCCCCTGCTCGCCCCGGTGACCAAGCATGCCGGCACGGTGGGCGAGGTCGCAGGCCTGGCGGCAGCGGTCGACCGGGCCCTGGCGCTGGCGGCCGCGCCCCACCGCGGCCCCGTCTTCCTCGACGTGCCCATGGACCAGCTCTTCTCGTTCGCCAACGTGCCGATCCCGCTGCCGGCGGAACGCCAGCCGCTGGCCCCCGACCCCGACGCGCTCGCGGGCGTGGCCCGGCTGCTGGCCGAGTCGGAGCGGCCGGTGCTCGTGCTCGGCTCCGACGTGTGGGCCGACCGGGCCGAGGACGCGGCCCGGCGCGCGGCCGAGGCGCTCCGGCTCCCGGTGGTCGCCAACGGCATGGGCCGCGGGATCGTGCCGCCGGGCTCCGGGCTGCTGGTCACCCGTGCCCGCTCGGTCGCGCTCGGCTCGGCCGACCTCGTGGTCGTGGCCGGCGCGCCGCTGGACTTCCGGCTCGCCTACGGCTCGTTCGGGGGCGCCTCAGGCGCCCCGCCGGCCCGGGTCGTGCACCTGGCCGACGCGCCGAGCCAGCTCGCGCGGCACGTCGACCTGGCTGGCGCGGCCGCCGGCGACCTGTCGCTGGTGCTCGACGGGCTGGTGGAGGCCGTGGAGCGGCTCGGGCGCCGGCCGGCGCCGGCCGGCGGGGCGCCTGCGCGGGCCGCGCGCGGGCCGGCGCAGGCCGGCTGGCTCGAGCGCCTGCGGGGCGCGGCCCGGGAGGCCCAGGAGCGCGACCGCGAGCTGCTCGACAGCGACGCCGACCCGGTCCACCCGGCCCGCGTGTACGGGGAGCTGCGCCGGGTCCTGGCCGACGACGCGGTCGTGATCGGGGACGGCGGCGACTTCGTGTCGTTCGCCGGCAAGTACGTCGAGCCGGCCCGGCCGGGTGGCTGGCTCGACCCGGGCCCGTACGGCTGCCTCGGCACCGGCCTGGGCTACGCCGTCGCCGCCCGCCTGGCCCGGCCCACCGCCCAGGTCGTGCTCCTGCTCGGGGACGGGGCGGCCGGGTTCTCCCTGATGGACGCGGACACGCTCGTCCGCCACGGCCTGCCCGTGGTCATGGTCTGCGGCAACAACGGCGCCTGGGGGCTCGAGAAGCAGCTGATGCAGCCTCTCTATGGTTACGACGTGGCCGCGGACCTGCAGCCGGGGTGCCGGTACGACCGGGTCGTCTCCGCCCTCGGCGGCGCCGGGGAGCTGGTCACGACCCCGGACGGCATCGGGCCGGCGCTGCGCCGCGGGTTCGACTCGGGCGTGCCCTACCTCGTCAACGTCGTCACCGACCCGAAGGTCGCCTACCCGCGGGCGACCACCGGCATCTGACCCAGGCCGCCCAGCCCGGCGCGGCCCCGGACCGGATCGGGCCGACGTATCGTGGATGCCATGCGCGACGGTGAGCCGGACGCCGGACTGTTCGGGCCTGGGAGCGTCTCCTGGCAGGTGCTGCGGGAGGCGTCGGTCATGGTCGGCGGCGTGCGGGCCCTGCTCATGCACGCCGCCCACCCGCTGGTGGTCGCGGGCGCACGGCAGACCGGCATGTACGAGCGGGACCCGTGGCGACGGCTCGAGCGGACCCTGCGCCAGACGTTCACGGTGGTGTTCGGCACCAGGCAGGAGGCGGCTGCGGCCTCCAAGCGGATCGACGACGTCCACCGGGCCATCAGGGGCGTGGACGGGGTGACCGGCCTGCCCTACGACGCGCGCGATCCGGAGCTGCTGCTGTGGGTGCACGCCTGCCTGGTCTCGAGCTTCCTGCACTTCGAGCGGCTGACCATCGGCCGGCTCGACGACGCCGGGCGGCAGGCGTTCCACGTCGAGCAGATGGCGACCGTGGAGCCGCTCGGCCTGCACGCCGACCGCATCCCCCCCACCTTCGCCGAGCTCGAGGCGTACCTGGACGGCGTGGTGGCGAGCGGGATCCTGCGGCCCACCGACGGCGCCCGCTCGGTGGCGGCGCTGGTCCGCGACCCGCCCGCCGGGGTGCCACGCCGCTGGCTGTGGCGCATGGTGAGCTTCCTCGCCTTCCACAGCCTCCCGCCCGAGCTCCGCACGCTGCACGGCGTCACCCACACCCGCCTCGACGAGCTCCGGCTGCGTGCGGTCTGCGGCGCGATGCGGCTCGACCGCCCGCTCATGCCGCCGCCGGTGCGGTTCATCGCCCCCGCCCTGCTGGCTGGCGCCCGCCTGCGCGGCGAGCAGGTGCGGGTGGCCGAGGCCGGCCTGTTCCTGGAGGGCCGCGGCAGGCGCTGAACCGGCGTCCGCAACGAAACGATCACACTCTGCGCATCGGGCCCCAGCCAACTTGCTTCGCGCCCATCCCGAGGATTTGGATACACGCCCCTTTTCCTACCAGAGAAGATTGATCCGGTCATCTAGGGCACAGCGACTCATCTAGGACTAGGACGCAGCGACCTCCCCCGCCCCCCCGGGCCGCCGCACCCTTCAGAAGGGATCCCCCGTGCGCAGAATCCTCCTCGTCCTCGTCGCCGCGCTGGCCCTCCAGCTCTGCGTGGCCCAGGCGGCGTCGGCCGGAACGACCTCCACCGCGGCGCCGACCAGCACCGCCGCGCCGACCAGCACGACCGCGCCGACCAGCACGACCGCGGCGCCCAGCAGCACGGCCGCACCGACCAGCACCGCGGCGCCGACCACTGGGGCGCCGACCACTGGGGCGCCCACCACGACTGGGGCGCCCACCACGACGGCTCCCGGACCCATCGGCGTCGGGACGTTCGCCCGGACGCCCGCCAGGGGTCCGGCGTTGACGCAGATCGAGGTCGCCTCGATCACGCCCTGCCCCGCGCCCGAGGGCGCCGACGCGCCCGAGGCCAACGTGGTCCTGGTCGACCCGCAGGACGAGACCGAGGCGGGCCTGCTGGCTGACGGTGTCTTCCCGATCGACGGCACGGGCGCCTGGAGCGGCACGCTGACCGTGCCGGCCGGGGCCGCGCCCGGCGGCTACCTGCTCTTCGCCGCCTGCTTCCCCAACGCCGACCTCGACAGCGAGCTGTACTTCCTGTACCAGCCGAACATCTTCACGGTCACCCCGACGGGCGGCGTGGCACCGGCACCGCCGGCGCCGCCGGTGCAGTTCAGCCCGGACTTCGCAGGCTGACGGGTCCGGGTCGCGGGCATGCTCGCAGCAGGCAACTCCCGGAGGCCGGCACGCCGCGCCGTGGCCCTCGCGCTGCTCGGCGCGTGCGTGGTGGCCTCCGGCTGCTCCCCTGCCAAGCGGCCGCCGGGGCTCCCGGCGGCCCCCCCGGGAACCACTGCAGCCACGCCGGACTGGAGCTCGCTTCGCGAGAAGCGGCCGGCGACGCCGGCCGTGAGCACGGTGGCCCAGGCCCGCGTGCGCCGGGTCGCCGTCTACGCGGCGCCAGGCGCGCCGGCGCCGGCGCGGGCGCTGGCCAACCCGCAGCCCTCGGGCGCCCCGCTCGTCTTCCTCGTCCGCCAGCGCCGCGCCGCCTGGCTCCAGGTGCTCCTGCCGGTGCGGCCGAACGGCAGCACCGGCTGGATCCGGGCCGGTGAGGTGCGCCTGGCCCAGCACGACTACCGCATCGTCGTCGCCCTCAAGGCCCACCAGCTCACCGTGTACCGCGGCAACCGGGTGGTCGAGCGCGAGCCGATCGCGGTGGGCAAGCGCGACACGCCCACCCCGGGCGGGCTCTACTACACCAAGGAGCTGCTACGGGCACCGGACCCGACCGGCCCGTACGGCCCCTACGCCTACGGGCTCTCCGGCTTCTCCAACGTGCTGCGCAGCTTCGCCGGCAGCGACGCGGTGATCGGCATCCACGGCACCAACGACCCGGGCGCGCTCGGCCACGACATCAGCCACGGCTGCATCCGCATGAGCAACGCCGGCATCACCAAGCTGGCCAAGCTGCTCCCCCTTGGCGTGCCGGTCCAGATCGTGGCGTAGCCCCCCCGCTCCTGACCCTGTGGACGAGCACGTCCGCGCCGCACGAACGGGCTGTATGGTGTCCCGGTAGCGGGGCCGGGGACCGGCCAGCCCGTGGGAGCAGGCAGCCCGTCGGAGCAGGCAACCCGTCGGAGCACCGGGGCTCGCCGCGCCACCCGAGCCCCGCACCAGGCAGCAGCTCGACCCTTGCCGAGGAGCGCATATGGACTGGGAACGACATGCCACCCGTCTCTGCGAGCAGGTGCTGGCCAGGGAGGGGCCGCTCGCACCTGAGCAGCTCGCCCGCCGCCTCGCAGCGGCCGGGCTGCGCCTCCCGCCCGACCCGGGGCCGTGGCTCGAGATGCTGCTGGACGACGCCGACGGCCTCTACCACCTGCCCGACGGACGCGTCGCCAGCCTCGACGCCCTGCTCGACGGCGTGACCGTCACCCACCGGGTCACGGCCGGCGAGGTGGCCGACGGCGTGGTCGCGGTCGAGCCCGACCTCACGGTGTTGCTCGCCGCCGCCGACGCCGACGACAGCGGCGCCCTGGCGCTGGCTACCGGTGGGAGCGTCGAGGTCGCCCCAGCCGGGGAGCCGGAGAGCGGCGTCGGCAGCGACCACCCGCTCGCCGACCAGTGGGTCGCCACCGGGCCTCCCGGCTGGCTGGGCGCTGCGGCCCCCGGCGACCTGCTGGCGTTCCGGCTCGCCGCCGGGTTCCTGCATGTCAGCCGGGCCGACGCCGACCCCGAAGGCGGCGAGGCGGCCGGCAAGCGGCTCGCGCACGCCTTCGAGGCGGCCGGCGGCGACGGCGAGCCGGTCGAGAGCTCTGCGGTCGTGCTGATCGCGCGGGCCGACGCGCCCGCCCTGCTCGACCGCCCGCTCCCCCCAGTACCCGAGCTGCTGCGCCTGTTCGCCGGGCTCGAGGTCCGCGGCGAGTGGGTCGGCACGCCGGGCACCGACTGGGCCGAGGTAGAGGCAGACGCCCTGGCCGAGGACGAGGTCCGCGCCCTGTTCGGGCTCGACGACGAGGGCGTCGAGGCGCTGGGGCTGCTGCTCGGCGCGTTCGAGCTGGCCCGCCGCTCCGGCCTGGAGGCCGCGGTCGCCGAGGACGAGGAGACGCTGCACGCGCTCGCCCATGCCATGTCCTGGCCAGGGGTGGCCGAGGCGTTCGTGAGCGCGACCTTCGCCAGCGATCCCGACGAGGAGCCGCTGGCCCGCGAGCTGGCCGCCACGCTCGTACCCGCCTGCGACGACGCGCCCGGGCCACGGTTCGTGCTCGCCCGCTGCGCCGAGCACCGCGGCGACATCCTCGCCGCCGAGGCCCACCTTGCCGACGCGCTCGAAGCCGACCCCGACGACGAGGCTGCCCTGCTGGACGCGGCCTGGTACGCCGAGGACCGGGGCGACGCGGCAGCCGCCCTCGCCTACCTGCGCCAGACCGAGGTGGACCCCGACGACAGGACGGTCGCCCGCCTGGAGCGCTTCGCCGCGACCGGCCCGGCCAGCACCGGACGGAACGAGCCCTGCCCGTGCGGCTCGGGCCGCAAGCACAAGGTCTGCTGTGGCCCCCGCAACGGCCATCCGCTCCCGGACCGGGCCAGCTGGCTCTGGCACAAGGCGGTCACCTTCCTGCTCCGGCCCGGCCAGCGCATGCGCCTGCACGACGTCGCGGTGGCCAGGGCTGGTGGCGACCCCGAGGATCCGGCCTGGGTGGGCGCGGCCCTGCACGACCCCGTGGTGCACGACCTCGGGCTGTTCGAGGCAGGCGGGCTCGCGGCGTTCCTCGATGCCAGGGGGGTCCTGCTCCCGGCCGACGAGCTGGCGCTGGGCCGCAGCTGGAGCGGCCGTCGGCGCAGCCTCTACGAGGTCGTCGAGGCCGGTCCCGGCGAGCGCCTCGGCCTCCACGACCTGCGCACCGGCGAGCGGCTCGACGCCACCGCCACCAGCCAACCCCGCCCGGGCGCCGGACAGCTCCTGTTTGGCCGGGTCGTGCCCGCCGGGCTCGACCACCAGCTCATCCTCGGCTCGGTCGCGGTGCCCGGGCCCCTCCGCGACCCCCTGCTCGCCCTCCTGGACGCCGACCCGGGCCCGGTCGAGCTGGCCGCCTGGTTCGCGGCCGCCAAGACCGATGGCCCGCCCGCCTGACCCGGTGCACTCCGGGCACGGTGCGGCCCATGGCATCACGACCGCGCCGCGCACCACGAGCGCACCGGCGGAGCAGGATGGCGTGGCGGTCAGCGGCGGCGGAGCAGGACGCGGCGCACCAGGTGGTCCGGGCCCTTCTCCAGCACAAGTGAGGCTCGGTCGCGGGTCGGCCGGATGTTCTCGGCCAGGTTGACCGCGTTGACGGTCCGCCAGATCCTCGCTGCCGTGGCGCGGGCCGCGGCGTCGTCGAGGGTGGCGTAGCGGTGGAAGTACGACTCGGGGGACCGGAAGGCGGTCGCCCGCAGGGCCAGGAACCGCTCCTCGTACCAGCGGGCGACGTCGGCCTCCTGGGCGTCGACGTAGATCGAGAAGTCGAAGAAGTCCGACACCGCCAGACGCGGCGGTCCGGGGCGATGGGGCTGCAGGACGTTGAGGCCCTCGAGGACGAGCACGTCCGGCCGCCTGACCAGCCGGACCTCACCGGGCAGGACGTCGTAGGCCAGGTGCGAGTAGACGGGCGCGGCAACGGCTGGCCGGCCCGCCTTCAGCGAGGCGAGGAAGCGCACCAGCCGCGGCAGGTCGTAGGACTCCGGGAAGCCCTTCCGGGCGGCCAGGCCGCGCTCCTCGAGCACCCGGTTCGGCAGCAGGAAGCCGTCGGTGGTGACCAGGTCCACCCGCGGGTGGGCGGGCCAGCGGGAGAGCAGCTCCCGCACGATCCGCGCGATCGTGCTCTTGCCGACCGCGACGCTGCCGGCGATGGCCACCACGAACGGCGCGGCCGGACCCGCCTCGTCGCCGAGGAACCGCGCAGTGGCGTCCCCGAGCGCCTGGTGGGCCTGGACGCGCAGATCGAGCAGGCGGGACAGCGGCAGGTAGACCTCGACGACCTCCTCCAGCGGCATGTACTCGTTCACCCCCCGCAGAGCGGCGAGGTCGTCCTCGGTGAGGGTGAGCGGGGTGGCGGCGCGCAGCGCCGCCCACCGGGTGCGGTCGAACGCCAGGTACGCGGCCAGAGGGTCCTGCCCGTCCGGGTCCGTCGGCCGGTCCGGGTCCGCCGGCCCGGCCAGGCCGGCGTCGGGCTGCTCCACCATGGAGCGCACGCTACGCCATCCGTCCGCAGGGCGCCCTGACACCGCCGCTCGGGGCCTGGCCAGCCCGGGGTAGGCTGCTCTGCGGCGTGCGAGAGGCTGCGCCGAGGTGAGCACGCGAGGTGAAGTGCATTGACCGGGACAGCATCGGCGACCGAGGCGGCATTGGCCCGCGTCCACTCCTGGCAGGGCACCGCCGCCGTCACCCTGGCTGCTGGCGACCTCTCCGCCACCTTCCTGCCCGAGCTGGGCATGCTCGGCGCATCCCTCACCCTGCGGGGCGAGGAGCTGCTCGCCCTGCCCGGTGGCCTGGAGGGCTACCGGCAGGGCCACGTCACCGGGTTGCCCCTGCTCGCGCCCTGGGCCAACCGGCTCTCCACCCGCCACTACCGCGCCGCCGGCGTCGACGTGGACCTGGACGGCGTCGAGCTGCACACCGACCCGGGCGGCCTGCCCATCCACGGGACCGTGACCGCCCACCCCGGCTGGCACGTCACCCGGCTCGACACCAGCGGGAGCCGGGCGGTCATGGCCGCGCGGCTCGACTACGGCGCCTGGCCGGAGCTGCTGACCGCCTTCCCATTCCCCCACGCCATCGAGGTCGAGGCGGGCGTGGACGGGACCGCGCTGACCGTCACGACGACCCTGCGGCCAAGCAGCGACCAGGCCGTGCCTGTCGCGTTCGGCTGGCACCCGTACCTGCGCCTGCCCACTGGCCCGCGCGACGGCTGGCGGCTCGTCCTCCCCGACCGCGAGCACCTCGAGCTGGACGCACGCGGGATCCCTACCGGTGCGTCCACGGCCGAGCCCGCCGAGCAGGAGCCCATCGCCGAGCGGACCTTCGACGACCTCTACGCCATCGCCGGCGACCGCGCGGTCGGACTCGAGGCGGAAGGCTGGCGACTCGGGGTCCGGTTCGAGCAGGGCTACCCGTACGCCCAGGTGTTCGTGCCCCCCGGCGCCGAGTTCGCCTGCCTGGAGCCGATGACCGCCCCTACCGACGCGCTCACCGCCGACGCGTGCCCCCTGGCCGACCCGGGCGCGGTGTTCACCACCCGGTTCTCGATCACGGCCGAGCCGGCCGGGTGACAGCTGGGCCGTGCGGGGGGCCGGCCCGGTCACCCCCGGAGGCTGTCGAGGTTCACGACGACGGCCTCCTGGGTGCTGCGCGATGACCACCACCGCCTCCTCGTCAGGCGACGGGGTTCCCCGCGGGGGCCGGGTGCGCCCGCCGGGTCATGACCGCCGAGCTCGCCGGCCCGTGGACCGCCGCCCACCAGGGCGCACTCCAGCAGCGCCGCGGCCACCCGCGCCGGCGCGCCGCCGGCGCCGGCCCCCACCACCAGCTGGTCTTCTGCGACCGGGTCCTGGCCACCCTGGTGCACCTGCGCTTCCAGCTGCCGCACCACGCCCTGGCGGTGCTGTACGGGGTGGACCGATCCACCATCACCCGCGCGGTCCACGAGATCCGGCCGCTGCTGGCAGCGCGCGGCTTCGCCGTCCCCGGCCTGCCAGCGTGCGGCTTAGGACCTCAGCCGACGTGTTCGCCTACGCCGCCTGCGAAGGGATCCAGCTGCGCCTGGACGGCACCAAGACCCAGGTCCGGCGGCCACGGGCCAACCGGGCAGGGCGGCGGGCGTTCGTGTCGGGCAAGCGCAAGCACAACACCAGCAAGACCACTATCGTCTCCGACGGGCAGGGTCGGACGCTGTGGGCCGGGGCGGTACGCCCAGGGCGGATGCACGACCAGACCGCGGTCAAGACCGAAGGCATCGGGGACCTGCTGCGCCAGCATCCCACCGTCAACGCCACCGTCGACGCCGGCTGTCAGGGGCTGGCCAAGGCGTTCGGCGGCCAGGTCCACGCGCCGCCACCCAAGCCGCAAAAGGACGCGCCTGCCGAGGAGGTCGCTGCCTGGCAGCAGGCCCGCAAGCAGCAGTCCTCCCGGCGGATCTGCGTCGAGCACGCAGGCGCCGAGCACAGGCAGTGGCGGGCGCTGCAACGCTACACCGGGCGTCGGGACTACTACGCCCAGACGCACCTGGCCATCGCTGGGCTGGTCTCGGATCGGGCCGCCTGCCGCTGATCGGCCAGCAGCCCAAGCAGGCAGGCCAGCACACCCCAACCCCAATCGCGCACCAACTCGTAAGCGTTAGCGCCCGGCGATCCGCAGCACCGTGCCGGGGTTGGCGACCGACACCCAGACGGCGCCCTCGGTGGCCGCGACATCGATGGGGTGACCGCCGACGGCGATCGTCTCGACGGCGCGGTTGGTCTGCGGATCGATGCGCACGACCACCACGTCCTGAGGCTCACCGTCTGAACGGTAGTCGCTGGTGACCCAGACGCCGCCGGCGCCGACCGCGAGGTTACCGGCGCGGAACCCGATCGGGATCGGCGACCCGACCACCCGGTTCGTCGTGGGGTCGATCCGGGACACGGAGTTGTCGTGCCAGTTGCCCACCCAGGCCGCGCCCGCGCCGTAGGCGACCCGGTGCGGCTCGGACGGCACCGGGATGTCCGCCACGACCTTCCCGGACTCCGCGTCGATGCGGGTCACCGTGCGGGCGTCATGGTTGCCGACCCACAGCGACCCGCCACCCACGACGAGGCTCTGCGGGCTGGCGCCGGTTCTGACCGGCCGGCCCGCGAGCCGGTTGGTCTTGGGGTCGATCCGCGCCACGCTGTCGCCGCCGCCGCCGGAGTTGGTCACCCAGACGGCCCCCGGCGTGGCCGCGACGTCCAGGGGCGCCCGGCGGACCGTGATGGTCGCCACCGTGCGGCCGCTCTCCAGGTCGACCCGGGTCACCGCGTCCTCGCCCGCCACGCCGAGGTCCCCGGGGGCGACGCTGGCCACCCACAGCGCCCCTTGGCCGACGGCGATGGCCTCAGCGTGCGCAGGGACCCGCAGTGGCTCGCCGACGACCGCGTTGGCCGCCGGGTCGATCCCAACCACCGCGCTGGCGGCGTGTACCCAGAGGATCCCGTCGGCCACGGCCATGCTCCCGGCGCCGGGAAGGGGGAGGACCGCGGCGAACCGGTCGCGGGCGAAGGCGGGCACGGTGACACCGGTGGGCGTGGGCGGCGGCTGGGTCGATCGCGGAGTGCTCCGGGTGTCGGCGACGCCGGAGCACCCGGCTGCGGCAAGCAGCACCGCGATGACCAGCGTCCGCCAGCATGGACCGCGACGCGGCGACGGCCGGAGATTGGCGGGGGTCGGCATGGCGCACCTCCCAGGCATGGCATGGCTCCAGAGTGCTCTTCCTACACGGGATGCACCCGGCCGGTTCCCCTCGACCGGAACGAGGCCCTCCTGGGTCCGCTGCAGGGGCAGCCGGCCGGGTAGGAGGACGTTGGCGGCCACGCTGGGGATGGGGACGCATCGCATGCGCGTGTGGCCTCGCGGGTCGTTGTGGTTGCAAGCTCCAATGATCCGCGTCTGCGAGGCGATTGCATCGGCGATTCCAGATCGCCTTCATCCACGGTCACAAGCAGAACGTGCGACACGAAGCGGCACGCTACGAGTGGAAGCACCGATAGGAGGATCGACTGATGTCGAAGGTGTAGTCCCGGGCCAGTGTCCAAAGCCCGTCCCCACCCCGGCGTGCGTCGTGGGTAACCGCGAGGTGCGAAGCCCGGGGACAAGCCCAAGGGCCCCATCCCGTCCGGGGCAACAGGCAAGGGGAAGACCGACGGGGTGAACACCAGTGAACTGCCGCACGCCTCGTCACGTAAGGCCCCGACAGACGGGACGCTGTAGCGGGGTGCAGGACTGGCTGCTGGGAAGCAGCAGGCGCCGACCGGAGGGTTCTGGCCGGTCGGGAGGACACCGCCGTCCCGGGGTAAGGCAGCACCCGACCCGGTCGTAGCTCGTGCGCGCCGAACGTGGCAACCCCGTTGAGATCCAGGCCGTGCCTGGTAAGCCGACCGCAAGGAGAGCCCATTGCTCAGCGGGCACAGGATGATCCAAAAGCCAATGCCGGCAGCCGAAAGGCAGCAGGAAGCCGGGGCACCATGGCCGACACCTCCGCCGGTCGCCCCGCAGAACTGGCCGGCTACAGGCTGATGCCTGGACTCGAAAGGGTGCCGACAGGATCAGGTGAGCCTCCAAGCAGCGCCGCCACACGCGTCAGTACGGGCCTGGGCGGCCGGGCTGGACGCGCTGCACGAGCGCATCGCTGGCCGGTTTGCCCGAGCCGAGCCACCGCGCGCTGGCCTACCTGCAAGGGCTGCTCGGGGGGTGTGGCACGCAAGAACGGCTGGCAACTGGCCGAGCAGGCCGGTGAGCGTACCCCGGACGGGATGCAGCGGCTGCTCAACCAGGCCCGTTGGGACCCGACGAGGTCCGCGACGACCTGCGCGCCTACGTGATCGAGCACCTGGACGATGTGGCTGCGGTGCTGGTGGTCGACGAGACCGGCTTCTTGAAGAAGGGTCGC
>DASYUT010000307.1 GCA_036000965.1 Actinomycetes bacterium | reverse complement strand
AAGGTCTGCTCGACCCCGACCGCCTGGCGCATCATCGGGCAGGTCGCCGCCGACCCCCGCGGGATCGCGGCGCTGTGGTCGGCGCTGGCCCGCGCGCGGGAGCGCGCGTGGGCGCTGGGTGCGGCACCGGCGGGGCCGCTGGTGCTGGACCTGGACGCGACCCTGGTGGACGCCCACTCCGACAAGCAGGGCGCGGCGCCGACCTACAAGCACGGGTTCGGGTTCCACCCGCTGGGTTGCTGGCTGGACCGCGGCGACGGCACCGGGGAGGCGTTGGCCATGATCCTTGGACCCGGCAATGCCGGGTCCAACACCGCCGCCGACCATGTGGACGTGCTGGCGATGGCGCTGCTGGCGCTGCCCAAGCCGGCCCGCGGGCGGCCGATCCTGGTCCGCGCCGACTCCGCCGGCGCCACCCACGCCTTCGTCGACGAACTCGTCCGCCGCAACCTGTTGGTTCTCGATCGGGTTCGACTGCGACCAGCGCGTCCAAGCGGCGATCCTCGCCCTGCCCGAGCAGGCCTTCACCCCCGCCCTGGACCAAGACGGGCGGCCCCGGCCGTGGCGCTTGGGTCGCCGAGCTTTGCGGCCTGGACCTTGCCAGCGCGGGCTGGCCCGAGGGCACCCGGGCGATCTGCCGCCGCGAGCGGCCCCACCCCGGCGCCCGCCACAAGATGGGCTTCACCGACCAGCACGGGCACCGCTTCCAGGTCTTCATCACCAACCAGCCCGACCCCGACCCCGCCGTGCTGGAGGCCCGCCACCGCCCCCACGCCCACGTCGAGGACCGCATCCGCACCGCCACGGCCACCGGCCTGCGCAAGCTGCCCTTCTGGGGCTTTGCCGCCAACGACGCCTGGCTCACCCTGGTCATGACCGCCCAGACCCTGGTCTGCTGGGCGCAGGCGCTGCTGCTGGACGGCGACCTCGCGGTCGCCGAGCCCAAGACCCTCAGGTTCCGGCTGTGGCACGTCGCCGGCCGGATCGTCCACCACGCCCGCCGTCTGATCGTGCGGCTGGACCGCGCCTGGCCCTGGGCCACCGACCTGGTCGCCGCGTTCGCCAGGCTGCGTGCCCTGCCCGCCCGCTGCTAGCTCACCCGTCGTTTCCTTCGCAGCAGCCGCCATGCCCGCCAGCGCATGCCACGCCCTGCTGCACGGTGGCGGCCACCCCAACGTGCCGGCCCGTGTTTGATCCTGTCGAACCTATCGACCGCGCTCTGCGGCGTCGGCCGATCCTGGCCAAAGCGTCGAGCCCGCGTGAGCTGTCAATCCCCAAAGCGCACTCGAACCTGATTACCAGCCCCCTGACCACACGACTCGCGTAGGGTCGGCGGGAGGCGCCAGCGCCGTTCCGGCATGATGCACCCGACGCCAGATTCCTCCCGCCGCCACCTCGATCCGTGCATGCGGTTCTCCCGCACACGGCTCACCGACGCCGTTCACCGCCGGCATTCGGCCGCTCCCGCCACGGCTTGAACGGCCGTGGGGCCACGACAGTTCCGTTCAGGTCGACCAGGCCGAGCTGGTTCGGGATCTGGAAGCAGACCACCGACCAGCCCCACGCGCGTGACCGGTGATGCCGCTTGGCCACCACCAGCACCAGACGCAACAGCGCGTAGCTCCTGATCTTGTCGAAATGCCTGGCCGAGTTCCCGTAGCGGAAATACCCCGACCAGCCGCGCAGCACGCGGTTGACGTCCTGCACAGTCATCTCGACCGGCAGCAGCAGCCGGCACCGGTCGGTCAACTCCCGAATCCGGTCACGGGCATGCTGCATCGCCTGCTTCGAGGGCCAGCGGGCAAGGAACCGCACGTGCCGGTGCCGCTTGGACTCGGCGCGCACCCAGCGATGGTGGAAGCCGAGGAAGTCCAGCCCCTCACCACCCTCGGTCAGGTGCACGATCCTCGTCTTGGCCTGCTTGAGCGCAAGACCAAGCTCGGCCAGGACCGCCGTCAGCATCGCAAGCGCGTGCTCGGCCTCCTGCCGGGTCCGGCACAGCACCACGGCATCGTCGGCGTAGCGCACCAGCACCCCCACCCCGCGCGTCTGCCACGCCCGGTCCAGCCGGTGCAGGTAGACGTTACAGAGCAAGGGGGAAACCACACCCCCTTGTGGGGCTCCGGTCACGCTGCCACGGACCGCGCCCTGCTCCATCACCCCAGCACGCAGCATCGCGCGCAGCAGCTTCAGCAGGTTACGGTCACTGATCCGCTCCTCGACCGCCTGCACCAGCCCCTCATGCGGAATCGACTCAAAACACGAGGCGGCATCCGTCTCAACCACCCAACGCCGGCCCCGCCACGCCTCGTCGATGAGGACCTGCAAGGCGTCGTGCGCGCTCCGCCTCGGGCGGAACCCGAACGAGCACGCCAGGAAACCGGCCTCGAACACCGGTTCAAGGACCAGCTTCACCGCCGCCTGCACGATCCGGTCACCCACCGCGGGGACGGTGGCTTCATACGATGCCTCCTGTCAGGGCGTGCCGGGCTTTGGATTTGACGGTGGCTGGGAGGTGGACCGAGTCGAGGATGCGTTGGTAGCAGGCGGTCTCCAGCTCGGGGGTGAAGTCGATGTACTTGCGCCCGCCCTGGCCTCGCCTGGTGGGCAGGTGACCCTGGGCGCCCCACTGGTAGACGACGTCGGCCTTCAGGCCGAGCGTGTCGGCCACCTGAGCGATGGTGCGCTCGTGTGCCTGGGGCGGGCGGGGGTCGGTGTCGGTGTGGACGTGGGGCGAGACGGCGACATGCTCACGCCAGACGGCCTCCACCTCCGGTCCGAAGGGAATGCACCAGCGGTTGTGGAGGCCCCGACGAGCGGGCAGCATTCCGCGGTTGATCCAGTTGGTGACCGTCCCCTGGTTCACGGCGAGGCGTCCGGCCACGTCGCGCACGGTGAGCTCGCCGGGCTCGAGGAGGTCGGGCGCGCCGATGCCGTGGTAGTGACGCAGCGAGGACACGGCGTCGGCGTCGAAGGCCCGGCCCGCTCCCGTCCGGTGACCGGCGGCGTCGAGCGCGGCGGCAAGGGCGGCGTTGTCCATCTCGGGGCCCAGCCGGCGGGCGAGCTCGATGGCCTGGGGGGCGGTGCGTCGCCACTCGGTGACCCGGCGCATCCGTTGGACCACCAGCTCCTCGGTCGAACCGGAATGCCAGTGGATGCCGATGCGCAGCTTGGTCGTGTCCGGGTCGGGGATGAGCGTCACGTCGGCCACCAGCGTGCGCAGGAGGCGTTTGCGGTCCCGGGCCGAGGTGGTCGGCGCCGACCACAGCTCGTCCAGGTCGCCCACGACCGCCTCCAGCTCGGCGCGGGGCGGCAAGGGCGCCGTGGCTGACCGCTGGGTTGCCAGGGCTGCCTCCACCTCGGCCAGCTCCGACAGCCGCGCCTCGAGGCGGTTCTCGAAGCTGCGGGCCACCAGGCGGTTCTCCGGTTCGACGGCGAGCAGGGCTCGCTCGGCTCGCTCGGCCTGATAGCGGGCCCGTTCCACGGCCAGCTCGGCCGCCCGGGTGGAGCGGGCCCTGCGCTTGGTCACCTCGTCGGCGGCGGCCAGGGCGAGGGCCACCTCCTCGCCGGAGAGCGCGCCGAGCAGCAAGTCGGCCACGGCCGCATCCACCGTGTCGGCCCGCACCGAACGGCAGGCCGGGGTGGCGGTGTGGTCGGAGCGGGCGTGGGCGCAGTCGTCGTAGTCATGCCCGCCGGCGTGGTAGGTGCTCATGGCCCGCCCGCACGCGCCGCAGCACACGACCCCCTGACACAGCGCCGGACCCTCCCGAGGGGGACGGGCACCGGCGCTGGTCCGGTTGGCCGCCAGGCGCGCCTCGGTGACCAGGAACCGCTCCCAGGTGATATAGCCGGGATGGTGGCCGGCGATGACGGTGGCCCACTCGGCCCGTGGCAGCTCCACGGTGCGGGTGCGGATGGTGCCGTCGGGGGCCACGACGCGGCGGGAGCGGAACCGACC
Source organism: Actinomycetes bacterium (assembly GCA_036000965.1). Classification (NCBI taxonomy): domain Bacteria; kingdom Bacillati; phylum Actinomycetota; class Actinomycetes; species Actinomycetes bacterium. Next base: position 2,696 of record DASYUT010000307.1, on the reverse strand, counting down.
GAACACGTAGGCCCCGGCGTAAGCGGGGTTGGACAGCACACCGCAGGCGCGGGAGTAGGTCAGCCGTCCCCAGCGCAGCTCGCCGGCCCAGGACCCGCCGTAGGCGCGCTTGGGGAACCGACGCTCGGCGGACGCCCCGACAACCTGGTAGGCCGAGCCGGTGGCCTCGAAGGCGGCGAACACGTCAGCCACCGCGGCGTGGACCTCCTCGTCGGGGTCCATCACGGTGGCCCCCTCGTCGTCGTAGACGTAGCCGACGGGGAGCGGGAAGTGCAGCTCCCCTCGGGCGGCGGCAGCACGCTTGGCCCCCTGCAGGCGCCCGGCCAGGATGTGCAGCTCGGCCTCGGACATCTGCCCCTTGAGCCCAAGCAGGATCCGGTCGTTGAAGTCGGCCAGGTCGTAGATGCCGTCGGTGTCCACCACCAGCGTCTCGGTCAGCCGGGCCAGCTCCAACAGCTTGGCGAGGTCGGCCGAGGACCGGGCCAGTCGGGACACCTCCAGGCCGAAGATGGCACCGACCTCGCCCAGACACACCCTGGCCACGAGCTCTTTGAACCCGGCCCGGCCCTCCACCGATCGGCCGGAGATGCCAAGGTCGGCGTCGATGACCTCGATGGCCGAGGCCGCCCAGCCCAGCCGCGCCGCCTCGGCCGCCAGCCCGTACTGGCGCGCCGTCGACTCGGTGTTGCCCCGCACCTGCGCCAGGGTGCTCTGCCGCACGTAGATGATGGCCACCCGACCCAGCTGTGAACTGGTGATCTTCGATTCGCCTCGCAGCATGGTTTCCTCCCTGCTCGGCCTGGTCGGCCGCACCGCCCGCAGGCGGGACCGTGGTCGTTGGTGCTTGGTTCGGCGAACGCCGGGAGGCCAGCGCGGCTTCGACCATGTTGGCGATGGGCGCCACCATCTCGGCTGCGCAGGCCAGCGCCACCTACGTGAGCTCCCGCCGGCGTAACAGCTCCAGGTTGATGGCCGAGACCTCCCCCAGCGCGGCCTGGGCCGCATCGGCCGCGTCCACCCGGCGTCGCACTTCCTCGGCCAGCCAGGAGGGGACGTAGACGAGCCGTGAGCCGGCCCGGCCGCGGGCGAGGGAGAGATACACGTACGGCCCGTGCAACTGGCCCCGGGTGCAGCGGCATCCTTGCTTACCGCAGCGTCGTCCCTGGGCAACCAGCGAGCCCTGCAGGACTGCTTCCAGATCGGGCATCCCCCGGGCCAGGCGACGACGACGGGTCTTGAGCTGGCGCACGGTGAGCTCCGTCAGAGCATGCGTTGTCTTGTTATCCATCTCTGCACAAGATCCTCTTCGATGATGGCGCCGAAGTCAAACACCCTCGGCCAGATCAGGACCCGCGAAGCGCAGCGGTCACTCGGGCCAACTCGACCAGCGCCTCATAACTCAGGCGGGTCGACCGCTCCGGCACCTCGCGATCGGTCCACGTCGCCGGCAACAACATCCTGCCCAACACACCGCCATCACAGCTGTAGGCAAGCCCCGCAGGCATGCGCCGCTCGAAGAGCACCTCGAGGCGCTGACCGGCGAGCGGGTGGAACGGATGGGTGACAACCACGAACTCCGAACCTCCCCTCGGACGGGGAGACTTCGCGCTATACGCGCTCCGTCGGAATCGACAGCGGCCTTTGCTCCGCCGAGCCGGGCTTGGGGATGAACACCCGACGCGCCGGCAGCGGCCGATAGCCGCCGTCCTTCAGCGCTACGGCAAGCTTGTCGAGCAGCCGGTCAACCCCGTACCGCTCGACCTGCTGGATGGTCAACTGGTCGATGCCTGGTGCGCCCCGGTTGCGGCGCACCAGCTCCCACGCGCGCTCCAGCACGTCCCTGCGGTAGACCTTGTCATAGAGCGCATGGAACCGTCGCCCGGGATCGGCCTTGGCCGCCCGGTACAGCGCATGCTGCAAGGCTTGAACCCTGCCCTGCTTGTCCTGCTCGGCGGACCTAGCCGTCAACGGCACTCGCCAGCCCTTCCTCACACCCTGCGCACCGACGAAGCAGCGGCCCTTCCCTCACCGGCGGTTGTGTTGTCCGCCGGCTCCGGCGGTACTACGGCCGCCTCCGACGCCCACCCGGCCCGCCACCCACTTCCCGGTGTCGTCCGGTTATAGGGCGCGACGCTCCAGCAGCACTCCGCAGGCTGCCGGGCCGGGGAGGGCCTCCCCAGTTCCCGCCGTCACCGTCTGAGCGTTCCGCGCCCCATACGCCGGGGAGTTCTTGGCGGCTGCACGTCCAGGCTCTTCACCGCTTCCATGGCCTTCACCCTGATTTCCGGGGCTCGGCACTCCCTGTCCCCACCCAACCGGCGGGCCTCTAACGACGCGGCAGGCTTCGCGTGATGCTACGGACCGCTCAGTCGCCTCCCCCATGGGGCTGTTGACGCTGGGCTTCGACCCGGCCCGTTCCCCGGCCGAGCCGCCAGCCTGCTACCGGGCCTCCTGGCAGCTACCCGGACCGGACTCACACCGGCAGGCGACGACGAGCTTGTCGTTGGATCAGGTATGCATCACCTCCAACTGGCTGGGCGCACGAAATATCGAGGCTAAGTGTCGGTGGGTTGCCACCGGCGCTGGCCACCGATGACGGCCTCCGTAGATGGTTTGCGAGAACCAAGCGGGCGAACGGGTCGCACCTGCTCGGGTTCTGGCTTCGACGGCGACTCGCCAACCGCCTCAGACTGCCG
>DASYUT010000306.1 GCA_036000965.1 Actinomycetes bacterium | reverse complement strand
AGGGCACGCTCGCGGGGGATCGCGACCAGCTCGCCGCGTCGGTTGCGGACCGCGAATCCCTGCTGGTCGGCGGCTTCCAGGGGGCCGACCACGTCGGCGACCTCGTCGCCCCCGCCCGGCGCCGGGCGCCGCCAGCGCACTACCACGCGCTTGCCGACGTCGTCCGGCCCGATGCGGACCTCGTACCGGTAGCGCACGCTCGCTCCTGGGTTCTCGGTTGCGGCCCGCCACTAGAGTAGGAGCGTCCCCCGACCCCCGCCCGGGAGCCGCACCATGCCCACCGACCCAGCCGCGGTCCTGCACCGCCTCACCGAGCGCCTCGCCCCGCTGGAGCGCTCCCTCCAGCTCGCGTCCTGGGCGGCGGCCACCGACGCCCGGCCCGAGACATCCGCCGCCAGGCAGCAGGCCGAGGAGGCGCTCCTGGCCGTGCTCGCCGACCCCGAGCTGTTCGCCGAGGTCGAGGCGGCCGCCGGAGGGGTTCGGGGAGCGGGCGACAGCGACGGCGACCCGCTGACCAGCCGGGCGCTCGGCAAGGCCCGCCTGGACCTGCTCGCCAGGCAGATTCCCGCGGACGCCAGAGCCGAGCTGGTGCGGCTGCAGGCCAAGGTGGAGGCCGCCTTCGCGACCGTCCGCGGCCGCGTCGGCGGCAGGGAGCTCGCCAACAGCGAGATCGAGCGGGTGCTCGCCTCCTCCGACGACGCGCGCGAGCGGCAGGCGGCGTGGGAGGCCGGCAAGCAGGTCGGCGAGGTCGTCGCCGACGACGTGCTCGCCCTGGTCGAGCTGCGCAACCGGGTCGCCCGCGGTCGCGGCTTCCGGGACTGGTTCGCCTTCTCGCTTGCCACCGGCGACCTCGACGAGGCGTGGCTGGACGGGATCCTCGACGAGGTGGAGCTGGCCACCCGTGCGCCGTCCCTGGCCGCCAAGGCGGCGATCGACGCGCGCCTGGCGGCCCGCTTCGGCGTCGGCGCTGAGGAGCTGCGGCCGTGGCACTACGGCGACCTGTTCTTCCAGCGCTACGACGGCGACGCCGAGGCCGACCTGGGGCCGCTGCTCGCCGGCAGGGACACCGTCGAGCTCACCGTCGCCGCCTACGACGGCATGGGCCTGGAGACCCGCCACCTGCTGGATCGCGCCGACCTGCGGCCGCGACCCGGCAAGGACCAGCACGCCTTCTGCCTGGACATCGACCGGGCCGGCGACATCCGCGTGCTCGCCAACGTCGCCCCGGGCGAGGAGTCGCTGGACACCATGCTCCACGAGGTCGGTCACGCCGTCTACGACGACCACGTCGACCGGTCGCTGCCGTGGGTGCTGCGCTGCCCGCCGCAGCCGCTGGCCACCGAGGCGGTCGCGCTCATGCTCGGCCGGCTGCGGCGCGACCCCGAGTTCCTGGTCGCGGTGCTCGGCGCCGACCCGGCGACCGCCGCCGGCCTGGCCGCGCCGAGCCGGGAGGTGCTCCGCACCGGCCAGCTCGTGTTCGCCCGCTGGTGCCTGGTCATGGTCCGCTTCGAGCAGGCGATGTACGCCGACCCCGGCTGCGACCTGGCCGCCACCTGGTGGGACCTGGTCGAGTCGCTGCAGGGACTGCGCCGGCCGGAAGGGCGCACGACGCCAGACTGGGCGAGCAAGATCCACCTGGCCGTCGCCCCCGTCTACTACCAGAGCTACCTGCTCGGCGAGCTGATGGCCTTCCAGGTCGACGCGGCCGTGCGCGAGGCGGTCGGCGGCTTCGTCGGCCGGCCCGACGCCGGCGCCTTCCTGGCCGAGCGGGTGTTCGCACCCGGGGCCTCCCGGACCTGGCGGGACCTGGTGGTGCACGCCACCGGCCGCCCGCTCGGGCCCGAGGCGTTCCTGGCCGGCCTGGAAGCGTGAGCCGGAGAGGTCCAGGGAACCCCAGGGGCCGGAGGGGTCCCCGGTGAGTCGGCGCCGGCGGGTGGGGCTGGCGCTGTGCCTGGTGTCGGCGGCCGGGTTCGGCAGCCTGGCGGTCTTCGGCAAGCAGGCCTACGCCGGCGGGCTCGGCGTGGTCGAGGTGCTGGCGCTGCGCTTCGGCATCGCCGGGCCGCTGCTGGTCGCCCTCGCCGCCGTGACCGGGCGGGCCCTGCGCCTGCCCCGGCCGGTCGCCCTGCGGCTGCTCGGGCTCGGCGCGGTCGGCTACGCCGTCCAGTCGACGCTGTTCTTCACCGCCCTGACCCGCATCTCGGCCAGCCTGGCCGGGCTGCTGCTGTACCTGTACCCGGCCCTGGTCACGGTGGGCGCGGTCGTCCTGGGACGCCACCGGCTCGACCGGGCCACCGTGCTCGGCGTGGTGCTCGCCCTGGCCGGCGTCGTGCTGGTCCTCGGCCTGCCGGCGGAGCGGCCCGACCCGCTCGGGGTCGCCCTCGCGCTCGCCGCCGCGTGCTGGTACACCATCTACATCCTGATCGCGGAGTACCTGCTGCGCGGCGTCGACCCGCTGGTGGCCAGCGCGCACGTGGCCTGCGGGGCGGCCTGCTCGTTCCTGGCCGCCGGCGGCGTCCTCGGGCTGGAGGGCCTGGCCGCCGCCCGGCCTGGCGGCTACGCGGCGGCGGCCGCCATGGCCGTGCTCGGCACCGCCGTGGCCCTCGGCACGTTCATCGGCGGCATCGCCCGGGTCGGGTCGGCGTGGGCCTCCATCGTCTCCTCGTTCGAGCCGGTGTGCACCGTCGCCCTCGGGGTGGTCGTGCTCGGCGACCCGCTCGGCGTCGGCACGGTGGTCGGCGGCGCGGCGGTGGTCGCCGGCGCGATGCTGCTGCCGCTGCTCGGCGGCGACCAGGAGGCGGTAGGATCGGCACGACGGGGCTCTCTGGCGACGTTGACGCTGCCGCGAGCCCGGTGGTATCCAGCAAGCTGAAGGACGTGCCCAGGAGGGGGTCTACCCGCCGATGACCTACGTCATCACCGAGCCCTGCATCGACGTGAAGGACAAGTCCTGCATCGAGGAGTGCCCGGTCGACTGCATCTACGAAGGCGACCGCATGCTCTACATCCACCCCGACGAATGCGTGGACTGCGGCGCCTGCGAGCCCGTCTGCCCGGTCGAGGCGATCTTCTACGAGGACGACGTGCCGGCCCAGTGGAAGGAGTTCACCGCCACCAACGCCGCCTTCTTCGAGGAGCTCGGCTCGCCCGGCGGCGCGGCCAAGGTGGGACCCCAGGCCCGCGACACCGAGTTCGTCGCGAACTACCAGCCGGCCGAGTAGCCGGTACGACGCACGGCCGACCGTGGCGGAGACGAGACGGCCTTCCGGCGACATCCCTCAGACACGCGTCAGGTCCTCTGCACGATCGGGAGCAGCCCGGGCGTGCCGGCGTCGGTCCCGGCCAGCTCCGAGGGCCAGCGCGCCCGCGACCGCGCGGCCAGCTTGGCGATCAGGGCCACTGCGGCCGGGTCCTCGGCGCCGGGCCGGACCGTGATCACGCCCGCCTCACGGGCGGCCTCGAGCCAGTCCTCGCCCCGCTGGGTCCGCACCACCGTCAGCGTCCAGCCGTCGGTCTGCCCCAGCCCGCCGGTGGAGATGTCGGCGTGCTCGGCGGCGAAGTCCGGGCAGAGCTTGCAGCCCTCCCTGGTCGCCTCCTGCATCTTCTTGAGCGGGATGTCGACCCGCTCGCCGGTCGAGCGCCGCCAGACCTGGAACTTGCCCTTGATGTTGACCTTGGCGACGTCCTCGAGCGGGATGCCGTAGTCCTCGACGAGGATCCGCTTCATGCCCTCGTATTCGAACGACTTCGAGCAGAGCAGGCCGATCACCAGCTCGATGCGGCGGGCGTACTTGTTCACCCGGCGGGCGGCCAGCGTCCCGTTGACCGAGGCCTGGCAGCTCATGCCGACCAGCGCGAGCCGCTTCAGCCCGCGCCGCTCCGCCTCCTTCATGGCAAGCGGGTTGGCCGCGTAGGTGTAGCGGGAGCCGGCCGCCTCGAGCACCTCGTCCCTGTTCGTGGCCAGGAACGGCTCGCAGTCCCACAGCCGGGCGGTCGACAGCCGGGAGGTGAGCGCCCCCTCGATCCGGCCGGTCTCGAGCCCCCAGATGAGCAGGGCCGACACCAGCCCGCCGTCCTGGCCCGCCTCGAGCACCCCCGGCTCGGCGGCCCGGACCAGCCAGACCCCGCGCTGCACCCCGGCGATCTCGTTCGCCTCCCTGGCCCGGCCGAACAGGGCCTGGTCGGATTCCAGCTCCCAGGCCCGGAAGCGCGGGCAGGCCCGGGTGCAGATGTCACAGCCCCGCTGGCCGTGCACGCAGTCGTCCACCGGGGTCGACAGCTCGACGTTGAACGGGTGGTAGGTCTCGGAGTGGTCGTAGTCGAGGACGTCCCGCGGGCAGGCCATCACACAGGCGGCGCAGCCGGTGCAAAGGTTCGTCTCCACCACCTCGTGGTAGAGCTCACGCCACTGGGTCTTGTCAGCCGGGCCCATCGTGCCTCCGTCTCGGGAGCATCCTTGCAGTACAGGCTACCAATGGTGCGGAATCTGGCGGGTTGCTTCACCATCAGACGAGAGCAGGGACGATCCCAGGCCAGAGCGGGGACGACCCCCTCCGCCCGGACGTCGCGGACCCCCCACGGAGCCCGATGAACCCGTTCCGACCAAGCGCCAGCCACCGGCCCATGGCCACCCGCGTCACCCTGATCGCGGTCGGGGTCGCCCTGGCCGTCTCGGCCCTCGGCAGCATGGCCTTTACCATGGCCCTGCACGACACCCTGCTGTCCGGGCTCGTGACCTTCGCCATGTTCGGCGGCCTGGCCGCGCTCACCGCCGGCGTGCTCGCCTGGGAGGTGGCGTCCAGCCGGGCCTGCCCGCGCTGCGGGACCGAGAACGCCGCGCCCGCCCTCCACTGCGCCGGTTGCGGCTACGACGTGCAGGCCCGGCCCAGGTACGCCTGCACCGAGGGCCACCAGGTCGCCTACGAGGAGGGGCTGTGCGACTGCGGCCGCCGGCTCCTGGCCATCCGCTCGGTACCGGTCCTGCACCACGCCCTGCGCGCGGTCTGGTTCGCGCTCGCCTGCTTCCTCGTGTTCGCGCTCATCGGCATCCTGAGCACGCTCGTGGGTCGGTGACCCACGTCGGTCAGCCCCGGGCGCCGCCCGGGGCTGACCGACGTTGATGCGGTGCTGCTACGGGTCCCGTTGATGCGGTGCTGCTACGGCCCCTTCGGGTCGGCCTTGGCGCCGGTCCGGACCACCACCCGGCTGGCGGTGGCGCCGCTGCCGGACTTCAGGCCCCCCACGGCCGCCTCCACGCCGACCTTCACGTCGCTCTTGGCCTGCTGGTGGCGGCGGGTGCCGAAGCTGGTGTCGGCGTTCAGGGCGAACGTGGTGGCCACGTTGTCGCTGCTGGTGATCGTGATGCTGGAGTCGGACACGGCGGTGACCTTCCCGCGCGCGAACACGACGGTCTTCACCCCGTCCCTGGTCTGCAAGGTGACCTCGCCGTGCAGCGCGCGGCGGCCCAGCCGCCCGCCCCAGTGGCCGGCCAGCCCGGCCCCGTCCTTCTTGGCCGGCCCGGTCACTGTCGACGTGGTGGAGGTCGCCTGGCCAGTCGCGGCCAGGGCCATCCCACCGGCCGAGATGGCCAGCACCCCGGCCACCACCCAGCCCAGCCATCCCATCTGCCTACCGAGTCGTCGCATCCCGTGCACCTCGTCGATGGTCGCCTCCGCTTGCCCCGGCAGCTTCGCTCCGCCGCGTTCGCGCCAGCCGCCGCCCATTGTTCGGATTGGGTAAAGAACTCGGTGACGTCGCCGGAGGGCGCCGTCGCCCGGTCAGGCGCAGAAGTCCTCCGGGCCGATCCGCAGCATCTCCACCGGCACCCCGGCCTCCAGGTGCTGGTCGAACAGCGTGGGCACGTCGGCCTGGGTCACCCCGCCGTACCAGACGTTGTCGGGCACGACCAGGATCGCCGGACCGGCCAGGCAGGCCTCCATGCACCCGGTCGCCACCACCTTGACGCTCTTGTCCAGCCGGCGGCCCTGCTCCTCCCGGAGCGCCTCGAACACCGCCGCCGCTCCCCGGTCCAGGCACGACCCCTTCGGATGCCCGGCCGGCCGCTGGTTGAGACAGACGAAGACGTACCGTTCCGGCTGACCCATGAGTCACCTTTCCTGACCGGCCTCGCAGCCGGGTGCCTTGGAGTTCCTCCCGGACTGAGCCGACAGTGTGCCGGGCCGGCGGCTGGCGTGCCCGTCAGCCGCGTCAGTGGCCGTGGTGGGCGGGTGCTCGAGAAGGCCACGGCGTCATCCGACCTCGGGGCAGAGGAACGTGGCGTACAGCCGCGCGTAGGTGCGGGCGGCGGTGAGCAGGTCGACGACTGGGATGCGCTCGGCGGTCGAGTGGGCCAGGGTCAGGTCGCCCGGGCCGAGGACGACTGCGGGCACGCCCGCCTGCAGGTTGAGGATGCGTGCGTCGGTCGCGGCGCTGAAGCCGACGGGCTCGGGGGAGAGGCCGGCGCCGGCGAGGGCGGCGACGGCCGCCTGGACCACCCGGGCGCCCAGGTCCACCTCGCTGGCGGGGCTGAAGCTCTGCGCGGCGAGCTCGGCCCGGAAGCTCGGGTCCTCGGCCGCCTGGCGGTCGAACAGGGCCTGGAACTCGGCGGCGACCTGCTCAGCGGTCTCGCCCGGGATGGTGCGCCGGTCGACCTCGATCTCGCACCAGGCGGGCACGATGTTGACCTTGTCGCCGCCGCGGATGGTGCCGATGCTGACCGTGGGGCCGCCGAGCAGCGGGTGGGTCCGCTCCCAGGTCTGGCCGAGGACGGCGGGGACCAGCCGGGCCATCGCGGCGATCGCGCTGACTCCCTCGGCCGGGCGGGAGCTGTGCGCGGCCCGGCCGAGGGTCCGCAGCACGTACCAGGACGCGCCCCGCTCGGCCGTTGCCAGCCGCATGCCGGTCGGCTCGGCGACCAGGGCGCCGTCGGCGGCGAGCAGGCCGGCGGCGAGCAGTGCGCGGGTGCCGTTGGCGCCGATGACCTCCTCGTCGGCCACGAGCTGGAACACCAGCCGCCCGGTCCAGGGCAGGCCGCTGTCGAGCAGCATCCGTGCGGCGCACAGGGTGGCCGCGATCGGTCCCTTCATGTCCAGCGACCCGCGACCGTGCAGCACGCCGTCGGCCACGACCGCCTGGTAGGGGGGGTGCTCCCACTGGTCGGCCGGGCCGGCCGGCACGACGTCGAGGTGGCCGTTCACGGCCAGGACGGGCCCTGGCCGCAGCGAGTCGCAGACGCCGACGAGGCTGACGCGGCCGGGGGCGGGCTCGACCGCCTGGACGCGGCAGCCCAGGTCGTCGAGCCAGGGGCGGACGGCCTCGGCCACGGCCCGCTCGTCGCCGGGCGGGTTCTCGCTCGCCGCCCGGACCAGGCTGCGCGCGCAGACCAGCAGCTCGTCGGCGTCCAGCGCCTGGTCGAGCACGGCCAGCTCGTCGGGCATCGCCCCCTCCTTCCCGTGCCCCGTGGACCGCAGTGTACGAGGCGAGCGTCTGGGTAGCATGGGGCAACACCGACGAGGAGGTGGGTGTGGCCGAGGATGGATCGAACGGCGTGCGCGAGCTGCTGCAGACTGCCCGGGTGATCGCGGTGGTCGGGCTGTCGCCCAACCCGGACCGGCCCTCCAACCAGGTCGCGTGGTACCTCCACCACCAGGGCTACAAGCTGTACGGGGTGCGGCCGGCCGCGGCCGGCGGCGACATCTTCGGCGTCCCGGTGGTGGCCTCCCTCGACCAGGTGCCGGAGCCGATCGACATCGTCGACGTGTTCCGCCGGGCTCCGGATACCCCCGAGGTGGCTCGGGCCGCGGTGGCCGTCGGTGCCCGCGCGCTCTGGCTGCAGCTCGGCATCGCCAACCCCGAGGCCAGGGCCATCGCCGAGGAGGGCGGCCTGCAGTACGTCGAGGACAGCTGCCTGAAGGTCGAGCACGCGCTGCTGCTCGGCGCCCGCTCCAGGTAGCCCCGAGCCCATCGTGGCGCGCCCCGCTAGGCAGGGCTCAGCAGTCCTGTCCGTAGCTTGACGGGAAGGCCCTGGTCGCCGGCCCGGGTACGGGCAAAACTGCTGGTGACCTGCTTAGGCAGGGCTCAGAAGCCTTGCCCGTAGAAGTCTTGCCCGTAAGGGCTCGCCGCCCAGTGACCTGGCCAGACCGAGCCCCGCTTACCCGAGTCCTGCTTGCCTCGGTGTGCCGGCGCTGGAACGACCAGGTTCTTGGCCCGCAGGCCCTAACCTCAGGCGAGGCCGCGCCGGGTGGCGGCCGGGCGGCGCCGGCCGAGGATCGCCTCGGTCATGCGCACGGCGCGGACGGTCGGGCGCACCTCGTGGACACGCACGACGCTGGCGCCGTTGAGCACGCACGCCACGGCCGCTGCCAGGCTCCCCTCCAGCCGCTCGTCCAGGGGCACGTCCAGGGTCTCGCCGATGAAGTCCTTGTTGGACAGGGCCACCATCAGCGGGTAGCCGAGGTCGCGCAGCTCGCCGAGCCGTCGGGTCAGCTCGAGGGAGTGGAAGGTGTTCTTGTGGAAGTCGTGGCCCGGGTCGACGATCAGCCGGTCGCCGGGCACACCCCGGTGCCGGGCGACGGCGGCCCGGCTGGCCAGGAACGCGGCCACCTCGGCGACGACGTCCGCGTAGGCCGGCCGGTGGGGACGGGTGCGCGGCGGGCCGCCGGTGTGCATCACCACCAGCGCCGCGCCGGCCTCGGCCACCGCGTCGGCCACCTCGGGGTCGCGCAGGCCGGAGGGGTCGTTGATCACGTCGGCGCCGGCGGCAAGCACCCGCCGGGCGACCCGGGCCCGGAACGTGTCCACCGAGACGACCGCGTCGGTCCGTGCACGCAGGGCCTCCACGGTGGGCAGGACCCGGTCGAGCTCCTCGGCCTCGGTCACCTCGTCGCCAGGCCCGGCCTTGACGCCGCCGACGTCGAGCCAGTCCGCCCCTTCAGCAAGGGCCTGGTCGGCCGCGTGGACGGCCGCGGAAAGCGCCCAGGTCGCACCCCGGTCGTAGAAGGAGTCAGGGGTGCGGTTGATGATCGCCATGACCGCGACCTCGTTGTCGAAGTCGAAGGTGCGGCGGCCGATCGTGCGCAGCATGGCACCGATCGTAGCGCGACGGCGCCCGAGGCCCGGGACCTACCGCTGCGACCGGCGGTACGCCGCCGCGGCCAGGGCGGCCGCGCCGAGCAGCAGCGGCAGGACGGTGCCGCAGCCGGCGAAGCCGCCCGGGTGGCGGGGCCGCTCGTAGCGCTCGTCGGCGTAGCGCTCGTCCTCCATGTAGTCGGGGATGCCGTTGTCGTCTCTGTCCATTCCCTGGCCCTCCGGCATCCCCCGGGGCTCCGTACCCAGAGGTCACGGACTTGCCTGGTCCGGCCCTTGATGACACGAGAAGCATAGCGGCATGCCGGACAGGGTTGGGGGGCGGGCTGGCACGCCGGTGGGAGAATCGGCGCGAGCGTGCCGCCGGCCGGCGGCCACGAGCCCGACGGAGTGCCTGCCATGCATCTCGAGGAGCGCGTCGCGATCGCCGCCCCGCCAGCGGCGGTCTTCGAGGCGGTGTCGGACTGGGAGGCCCAGTCGGAGTGGGTCGCGTTCACGACCGTGACCGTGGAGCCGGGCGGGCACCGGGTCGGGGAGCGGCTGACCGCGGTCACCAGGCTGGCCGGGGTCAGCTTCGCCGACCCCATGGAGGTCACCCGCTGGGAGCCGCCCCACCGGGTCGACGTCCGCCACCTCGGCCGGGTGGTCCGCGGCACGGGCACGCTCACCGTCGAGCCGGCGCCGGGTGGCGCCTGGTTCGCCTGGGCCGAGGACCTCGATCTGCCGCTCGGGGCCGTGGGCCGGCTCGGCTTCGCGGTGATCCGGCCCGCGTTCACCCTCATGCTCCGCAGAAGCCTGCGCAAGCTCGCCCGCCAGGTCGAGTCCCGCCCCCGCCCCCGCCCCGGTGGGACGGGGCGCGTCCGGTAGCATGCTGGCCGACAAGCTGCGCGGCCGGGCCGGGCTGCCCCGCCCGGTGGGACGGGACGTGTCCGGTAGCATGCCTCCGACCTGACCGGACCGTGGTGCCCGTGGCGCGGTGGCCCCGGAGGAACAAGGGGTCCGAGGCTCGGGAGCGGAGTGACGGCCTGGCGGCACGCAGCGTCGGCGCGGACAACCGGAGGCTGGGATGGCGAACCTGCTGCGGGGCGGCAAGGGGCGCCCGCTCCACCCGATGCTGGTGCACTTCCCGCTCGCCCTCTACCCGGCCAGCCTGCTCTTCGACGGCCTCTCGTACCTGGCCGCGGACGGCAACCCGTGGGTGCGGGGTGCGTTCGCGCTGATCGTCGCGGGGCTGGCCGTCTCGCTGCCCGCCGCGGTCACCGGGTTCGCCGACTTCCTACTGGTCGAGAGCGGCACCCGGACCTGGAGGCTCGCGACCACCCACATGACCACGATGCTGGTGGCGAGCGTGGGGTTCCTCGGCGGGGCGCTGCTGCGCGCCCGCGACCTCGACGTGACCGCGACGCCGGCCGGTCTGGTCGTCCTCAGCCTGGCCGGGGCCGGGTTGCTCGCCTTCGGCGGCCTGCTCGGCGGCGACCTTGTCTACCGGCACGGCCGCCGGGTCGAGGCGGTCCCGGCCACCCCCGACGGCGACGCCGCGCGGGACCCGGACCGGGAGCGGGACCATCCGGCCCGCCCCTGACTGGCCTGAGCAGCAGCTCCGAAGTCCTGTCCGTAACCTGATGGGAAGGCCTTGGTCGCTGACCTCGGTGCGGGTCTCCCCAGCGGGTCTCCCAGCGGGTCTCCCAGCCGGTCTCCCTAAAGGAAGGTGTCGAGGTCCTCGGCCTCGAACGGGATGCCTTCCCGGCGGGCGAAGGCGGTCAGTGCCGCCGCCGCCCGCCCCAGGGCGATGACCGCGCTGGCCGGGTCGGTGGCGGGGGAGAGCAGGCGCCGGTAGGGGTCGGCGAACCCGGCCGGCGCGGCCTCCGCCAGCGCCGCCGAGCGGATCGCGTTGGCGGCGTCGCGGTACGACGTGCGGGTGGCCAGCCCCACGACCAGGGCGCAGAGCACGGCCGCCTCCTTCACGGCCAGCAGGGCGCCGGGCACGTCGCCGTGCAGCTCGGCCGAGCGCGCCCTGGCCTCCCAGGAGAGGAGCTGCACCAGGTCGTAGCCGGCGGCGGCGGCGAAGACCTCGTCGGCAGCGCCGTCCAGCGCCGTCTGGTGCACGTGCCTGAGCTTGTGGAAGAACCCGCCCGGGTCGTGGAGGGCCAGGTGGTGGACGTACTGGTCGGCGGCCAGCGGCCAGGTCGGCCCGATGTGGCCGGCCTCCTCGAGGTAGGCGTCGGCCCAGATGGCGCCGAGGTCGACCACGATACCCCGGTGCTGGAGGGACCGCTCGGGGACCGCGACCTCCGGGCCGGCGGTGATCACCGCGAGGTCCAGGCCGGCGTCGCCGGTGTCGTCGCCGCGGGCCAGCGGGCCGTGGAGGCCGATGGCCACGATCGCGTCCTCGCCGTGCCGGGCCAGCAGTCGGCGGCTCAGCTCCCGGGCAAGCTCGAGCTTCTCGTCGTGGGTCACTGGCGCTCCTCCTGCCTGCCCGGGTCCTCCTGCCCGCCCGGGTCGTCGGCGCGAGGCTACCGGAGCCGACCAGGCAGGCCCCGTCCGCCGGCCCGGCGCGCGGCGTGTGCCGGTCCGCCGCCCGAAGGCGTCCCCCGCCCGATCGAGTAGGGATCCCTACCCCTATGGGGAATGGTTGCACCACACGACCGGTCCTAGACTCCTGTCGCTTTGGCGGCTTCAGAGCCGGCCTGGGGCTTCTCGGGCACGGCCTTTTCGGGAGACGGTATGGCCGAGATCCTCAGCGTGCTCACGGCCGCCGATTCCGTCCGGGTCGCCCGTACCCGGGACCCCGAGGCGATCGGCCGGCTGCTCGCGCCCGGGCAGCCGCTGGAGCCGCTGCTCGAGGCGGCCACCGCGCTGCGCGAGGAGGGCCACGGCGGGCGGGTGGCCTACTCGCCCACGGCATCCTTCCCGCTGACCGCCCAGGGCCGCCACAGCTGCGAGCACTGCACCTTCGTGCCCCCTCGGCAGCATGGCGCCCCGGCCTACATGCCTGTGGCGCAGGTGCTCCACCAGGCCCGCCAGGCCGCGGCGGTGGGCTGCCGGGAGGCGCTTCTCACCCTGGGCGACCAGCCCGAGCGGCGCTGCCCCGTGGCCCGCGACGAGCTTCTCGACCTCGGCTCCGGCACCACCGAGGAGTACCTCGCCAACGTGGCCGGCCGGGTGCTGGCCGAGACCGGACTGCTCCCGCACGCTCACACGGGTGCGCTCGGCCGGGACGAGCTCGCCCTGCTGCGGACCGTGAGCGCCAGCCAGGGCCTGCTGCTGGGGCGGGTCCGCACCTGTGACCGCCTGCCCGATCAGGGGGAGGCACGCCGGTGGGGCGTGGACGAGCGTCCCGAGGCGCGCCTGGCGCCTCGGTCGAGCACCCACGGCGCGCGGGCTCCCAGCTTCCTGACGGCCGAGGATGGACGACAGGATGGACGACAGGATGGACGACAGGATGGACGACCGCGGCGCCGATGCCTGGCCGGCGCGCTCGCCACCATCCAGCTTGCCGGCGAGCTCCGTGTCCCGTTCACGACCGGCCTGCTGCTCGATGCCGGCGACACCCTCGACGAGCGGGCGCAGATGATCGCGGTGCTGGCCGAGCTGGTCCAGCAGGAGCACGTCCAGGCGCTCGTCGTGCAGCGCCGCCGGGCCGGGCCGGGCACCCGGACCGTGGCCGCGTGCGAGCCCGGCATCGAGGAGCTGCTCCGGGCGGCCGCGGTCGTGCGGCTGGCGGCCGGGCCGCAGGCCAACGTCCAGGCGGGCCCGGACCTCGGTGCGGCCGATGCCGGCCTGCTCCTGCGGGCCGGCGTCAACGACTGGGGCGCCGTCCCGCCGGCCGCCGTCGAGGAACAGTCGAGCCCGGCCGGGCCGTGGACGCTGCTCGGCCGGCTCGAAGCAGCGACCAGGGCCGCCGGCTGCCAGCTGGTCGCGCGCTTGTGCGTGTACCCGGAGTACGTCCGCGACTACGACCGCGCGCTCCGCTGGCTCCACCCGGGCGTGCTGCGACACGTGCTCGCCGCCTCCGACGGCGAGGGGCTGGCTCGCCAGGACGGATGGTGGCCGTCCGGCCGCCGTCCGGCGCCTGTTCCGTTCGCGCCCGTTTCGTTCGCGCCAGCCCCCATTCGGGCTGACGTCCGGGCCGTGCTGGGCCGGGCCGAGGACGGCCAGACGCTCGACGAGGCCGAGGTTGAGCTGCTGTTCCGGGCCCGCGGGGAGGAGACGCAGGCCCTGGCCCGGCTCGCCGACGCCGTGCGCTGCGAGGTCAACGGGGACCTGGTCACCTACGTGGTCAACGGCGAGGTGAGCTACACCGACGTCTGCGGCTCCGGTTGCCGGCGGCGCGCCGCCGGCGACGGCGGCCAGCCGGAGGACCCGCGCGGCTGGCCCCGTCCGGCGACCCTCGGCGAGCTGGTCGAGCGGGCGCGCGAGGTCGTGACCAGGGGCGCCACCGAGGTGCGCATGCACGGCGGCATCGGTCCGGGCTGCACCGGCGACTGCCACGTCGAGCTGTGCTCGGCGGTCAAGGCCGCCGTGCCCGAGCCGCACCTCCACGCCTTCTCCCCCTTCGCGGTCCACCAAGGCGCGGCCACTGCCGAGCGGACGCTGCCGGAGCAGCTCGCGCTGCTCAAGCGGGCCGGCCTGGGCAGCCTGCTCGGCACGGCCGAGGAGGTCCTCGACGACCGCGTCCGCCGCCACCTCTGCCCGGACGAGCTCACCACGCGGCAGTGGGTGGAGCTGGTGGCCGAGGCGCACCGGCAGGGCCTGCCCACGACCAGCACGATCATGTTCGGCAGGCTGGAGGGGCCGGAGAGCTGGGCTCGCCACCTGGTCGTCCTGCGCGAGCTGCAGGCCCGGACCGGGGGTATCACCGAGTTCGTCCCGCTCCCCTTCGTGCAGCTGCAGGGGCCCAAGGTCCGCAAGGGGCAGGCCCGGCAAGGGCCGACCTGGGAGGAGATCGTAAAGATGCACGCGGTGGCGCGGCTGGCACTGCGCGGCTGGATCGACAACATCCAGGTCTCCCGGGTCCAGCACGGGCTCGACGGCTGCGCCGAGATCCTCAGGGCGGGCGCCAACGACCTGGGTGGCGTGCTGATGCAGGAGCGTGTTGCGGGGGCGGCCGGGGCCGGCCGCGGCAGGGAGGTACGCCCGGCGCGGCTCCACGAGCTGATCCGTTCCGTCGGCCGGGTCCCGGCCGAGCGCACCACGCTCTACGCGATCAGGCAGGTCTTCGAGCCTGAGCAGCAGGGCTGACCCGGATACACCAGACAAGCGTCGCTCATGTGCTGTCTCGCTGTGGTGGTCGGGGCCTCAGGGCTCGAGCCGCAGGCGGCCAAACGAGCTTGAGGCTGCCCACCCGTCCGAGCCGGGGCCCTTCAGGGCTCGAGCCGCAGGTGGCCCAGGCGGCTGGCCATCACCACCGCCTCGGTGCGGTTGTCCACCCCGAGGCGTTCGAACAGGTTCTTCAGGTGGAACTTGACGGTGTCGTCAGAGACCTCGAGGATGCGGGCGATCTCCCGGTTGGTGCGACCCTCGGCCAGGAGCCGCAGGACCTCGCGCTGGCGGCCGGTCAGGGAGCCGGGCACGGCCTCCAGCTCCACGACCCGGCCGGCCAGGGCGGGGTCGACCACCCGCTGGCCCATCGACACGCTCCGCACCGCGGCCACCAGCGCCTCGGCCGAGCTGTCCTTGAGCAGGTAGCCGCGCGCCCCGAGCCGCAGCGCCTCCCGCACCAGGCCGGCCTCTTCGTACGCGGTGATCACGACCAGCTTGGCGTCCGGGAGCAGCCGGCAGAGCCTGTCGATCAGCGCCATTCCGGTCGAGTCGGGGAGCTTGAGGTCGACCAGGACGACGTCCGGCTCGGCCGCGGGGAACCGCTCCAAGGCCTCGGCGCCGCTGCTCGCCTCGGCCACCACCTCGCACGAGGCCGACCGGACCAGGATGGTGACCAGCCCCTCCCTGACGACCGGGTGGTCGTCGACGACGGCGACTCTGATGGGTGGCGTCACGGACATCTCACGGCTCAGGCGCCCGGGGTGGCCCCCTGCGCGGGCGGCGACGGAGGGGCCGGACGGCGGGGGACGGTCACGTCGAACCAGCGGTGCTTCGACCGCTGCTGCGTGATGTCGACGTGGACGTGCTTGGTCTGGGTGTACTCGAGGTAGCCCTGCTCGCCCAGCTCCCGGCCGACGCCCGACTGCTTGTACCCGCCGAACGGGTACCTGGGGTTCAGCAGGTGGTAGTCGTTCACCCAGACTGTCCCGGTCCGCAGCCGCTCGGCGATCTTCAGGGCACGGCCGGGGTCGCGGCTCCACACCGCCCCGGCGAGCCCGTAGGCCGAGTCGTTGGCGATCGCGACCGCCTGGTCGTCGCCGTCGAACGGGATGACCGAGAGCACCGGCCCGAAGATCTCCTCCTGGGCGATGCGCGACGACGGGTCGACGTCGGTGAACACCGTGGGGGCGAAGTAGTACCCACCCTCGTGGCCGGGCACCGTGACCCGCCGCCCGCCGGTGGCGAGCTTCGCGCCCTCCTCCTGCCCGACGCGGACGTACCCCTCGACCCGTTCGAGCTGCTCCTCGGAGATCAGCGGCCCCATGTCCGACGCCTTGTCCGCCGCCGGTCCCACCTTGATCCGCTCGGCGGTCTCGACCACCCGCGCGACCACCTCGTCGTAGATCGGGCGGGCGACGAGCAGGCGGCTCCCGGCGGTGCAGACCTGCCCCTGGTGGAAGAAGATCGCATACACCGCGCCGTCGACCGCGAGGTCGAGGTCGGCGTCCTCGAGCACGACGTTGGCCGACTTACCGCCCAGCTCGAGCAGCACCTTCTTGATGGTCCCGGCCGACAGTGCCTGCACCCGGCGGCCCACCTCGGTCGAGCCGGTGAACGAGACCTGGTCCACCCCGGGCGAGGTCACCAACGGCTCTCCGGCCTCCGGCCCGAAGCCGGGCAGGACGTTCACCACGCCGTCGGGCACGCCGGCCTCGGCGCACAGCCTGCCCAGCTCCACCGCGGTGCACGGCGTCTGCTCGGCTGGCTTGAGCACGATGGTGTTGCCCGCTGCCAGGGCGGGCGCGATCTTCCACGCGGCGTTCTGGATCGGGAAGTTCCACGGCACGATCCCGGCGCACACCCCGACCGGCTCCCGGCGCAGGTAGTTGTGGCTCGGCCCGGGCGCCACCGTGAACGGCAGCGGCTGCTCGGTGGGGATCCGGGTGGCGAAGTCGGCGTAGGTGCGGAACGTGAACATCGCCCCGTTCACGTCGGCCGCCCTGGTCTTGCGGATCGTCCCGCCCGAGTCGCGCACCTCCAGCTCGACCAGCCGGTCGGCGTGCTCCTTCAGCTTGGCGGCGACGGCGCCGAGCACGGCGGCGCGCTTCTCGGGGCGCAGGCCCGACCAGCGGCCGTCCTCGAACGCGGCCCGGGCCGCGGCGACCGCGCGCTCGGCGTCCTGCGCCCCGGCCCGGGCGACGGTGGCGTGCGGCCTGCCGGTCGAGGGGTTGACCGTCTCGAAGGTCTCCCCGCTCGCCGCCTCCTCGAGCCGGCCGTCGACGAGCAGCTGGAAGTCGGATGCCATCGTGGTGCTCCCTCCTCTACGCGCCTCTACTACGCGCCCTGGAACCGGGGTTGGCGCTTCTCCAGGAAGGCCGCCACCCCCTCCAGGTGGTCCTTGGTCTGGCCCGAGGCCATCTGCTCGCGCGCCTCCGCGGCGAGCGCCTCGGCCAGGCCGGCATGGAGGCCGGCGCGCAGCAGCGCCTTGGTGCGGGCCCAGGCGAGCGTCGGCCCGGCGGCCAGGGCCGCCACCAGCTCGGCGGCCCGCTGCGCGAAGTCCTCAGCCGGGAACACCCGGCTCACCAGCCCGATCCGCAGCGCCTCGTCGGCCTTGACGGTGTCGCCGAGGATCGACAGCTCCATGGCCTTGGCCAGGCCCACCAGCTGTGGCAGGTGGTAGGTGGCGCCGGCGTCGGGCACCAGGCCCACCCCGCCGAAGGCCAGCTTGAAGCTGGCCGCCGAGCTCGCCACCCGCAGGTCGCAGGCGAACGCCAGCGACGCGCCGGCCCCCGCCGCGACCCCGTTCACCACCGCCACGGTCGGCTTTGGCATCTCCGACAGCAGGTGGGCGGCCGGCCCGTAGTGGCGGTCCAGGGTGTCGCCCAGCTCCGGCGCGCGTCCGTCCCGGTACGCCGCCTCCAGCCCGCGCAGGTCCTCGCCGACGCAGAACGCCCGGCCCGACCCGGTCAGCGCCACCGCGCGCACCGACGGGTCGTCTGCCGCCTCCCGCAACGCCACGACCAGCGCCTCCTTGGTCGGCGCAGCGAGCGCGTTGAGCGCGGCGGGCCGGTCCAGGGTGAGCCAGACCGCGTCCGCCTCGCGCCGGACCCCGAGCCCCGAGCCGGCCGTGCCGCTCATGCCGGCTCCCCGGTCTCGTCCACGACCTCGGCGGTGTACATCGTCACCAGGCCCTTGGCGAACGACATGAGCTGCTTGGCCGCCTCGGCGGCCTCGGGGCTGGCGAACGCCGACCGCATCGACGCCTCGTCGTCGTAGTACATCTCGGTCACCAGATACCACGGGGTCTCGCCCCGCGGTGCCCCCGTCACCCTGGTCACCTCGGTCCGCCGCAGCCCCGGCGTCCTCGCGTTCAGCTCCAGGTGGGTGCCGAAGTAGGCCTCGTCGAAGGCGGCCGGGTCCTCGGGCTTGGTGAACATGGCGACGAGCTTGACCATCAGCGAACTCCCTTGTCCGGCGACCCCGCCTCCGCCGGGCGGTCCCCGAAGCGGGCGGGGTCGATGATCACCTGTGTCACGGTACCCTGCCCGACCAGCTCGCCGTCCGCACCCCGCACCTCGACCCGGCAGACCAGGCGGCGCCCGCTCTGGCCGGTGGCGGTGGCGGTGAGGTCGACGGTGGCGCCGACCGGGACGGGAGCGAGATGGCGGCACCAGACCTCGGCGCCGACCCCCTCCTCACCGGGCTCGAGATGGGGGAGGAGCACGAGCCGGGCGGCGTACTCCATGTCCCGGACCATGGAGGCGGTGCCGTAGACGTCGTGGACGACGCCGTCGGCGAATGCGGCGCGGTCCGCCTCGGTCACCGTGACCCGGTGCGAGGCGGACGCGTGCGGGGCTACCGGTCGCAAGCCACCGGCCGGGCGGCTTGCGACAGCCGGTGGGCGTGCATCAGAAGTCGCCGCCGCCGCCGAAGTCACCCCCGCCGAAGTCGCCGCCCCCGAAGTCGCCGCCCCCGCCGAAGTCGCCCCAGCCGCCGTCGCCGCCGTCGCCGCCGAAGTCGCCGCCCCCGGCGTCCTGGCCCTGGTCGAAGCCGGCGTCGTAGCCGGCCGCGTACCCGCCGCCGCCCCAGCCGCCGAAGCCGCCGCTGAGCGCCGTGCCCAGCAGCACGCCGGTGAGCAGGCCGCCGCCCCCGAAGCCGCCGTAGTACCCGCCGTACCAGGGAGCGTAGTAGCCGGGCGCGTTGTAGAACGGCTCCTGCCGGTCACCGACCAGCACCTGGCGGGTCTGGGGCTCGAGGCCGCTCTCGACCCGCTGGGCGTCGGCGGCGCAGGCCGGCACCTCCCGGGTCGCGCCGCCCGGCGGGGTCCAGGCCACGTCGCGGACCGACGGCCCGTGGCGGGGGTCGAAGAAGCACGGGGGCCGGCGCTCGGGCAGCTGCCTGCCCTCCAGCAGCGCCTTGGCCGCCGCCACCGAGTACCTGCCCTCCTCGAGGGCGGCGCTGACCGCTGAGAGGTCCTCGGGCCTGGCAGCCCGGTCCAGGGCGTTGGCGGCCCGCTCGTAGCTGGCCACCGCGGTCGCGTAGTGCTGCTGGGCCTCGGGGCTGGCCCCGGGCATCTTGACGTCGAGGTCGATGGCCTGCAGGTCGTTGGAGAGGGCGATCAGGTCGTCGTTGGCCGCCGCCTTCACCTGCTCGAGCTGGCGCCGCTGCTCCTCGCGCTTGCGCCGCCTTGACCGGAAGAACATGAGTCCACCTCCGAGCGCTCCGATTCCGATGATGCCGAGCAGCACCGCCACGCCGGCGCCGACGCCCGACCCGCCCTGCTCGGCGGTCGCGGGATCGCCGCCCTGGGACCCCCCTGAGGGGCTGCCCTGCGGGGCCGTGGCCACCCTCTCGACGAAGCTGCTCAGCGTGGCCTCGGGGTCGCCCTGATGCCCCTGGAACGCGGCGTCGGCCAGGCCGGGGATCACCCCGGTCCGGTACCCGGCCCTGGTCGTCGCCCCGGCGCGGAAGGCGTAGCTGTTGCGGTCGCCGACCAGCAGCGCGTACACGCCGGTCCTGCGCACCCCGTTGACGATGTCCGTGAGGAGCTGGCTGGGGGCACCCTCGGCGAGCGCCGCCTTGGGCAGCACGACGACGAGGATGGGCCGCCTGGTCTCGCGGATCTGGTCGCGCAGCGTGTCGGCCGCGCCCGGGCTGACGGTGGACTCCGCGCCGGGGGCGACGTAGACGTTGTCGCGCTTGAGGGCGGCCACCGCCTGGTCGACGTACTGGCCGGCGGCGGCCGGGCCGGCTCCCAGGACCGCCAGGGCCAAGGCGGCAACCAGCGTGGCCAGCAGGCGCCGGCGGTGGCGCGGTGTGGACGGGACGTTCGTGTTCATGATGGCTCCTGGTCTCGGTGCTCCCCGCCATTGTCCGCCTTCGCGGGCCGGAGCATACGGCGGTTGCCCGGGACGGGTGCTGGGCGACGGTGGTCGCAAGCGCCGGCGCCCGTCCACGCCGCGCCGCCGCCGGCGCCTTGCCGGCGCAAGCGCCGCCGGCGGCCGGTCAGGGCGTGTCGCGCGACTCCGGGCCGAAGTCGCCCTGGACCAGGTTGCCCTCGTCGATCCTCTGGCTGCCGAGGACGCGGTCGTCCGGGTCGGCGATGCCGCTGTCGGCGTAGGAGGGCGGCATGTACCCCTGGCGGCCGAAGGTGGTGATGTCGCTGCTGTCGGCGTAGGCGGGTGGCATGTAGCCGTGGCCCCCGCCGAAGGTGTTCAGGCCGCCCGCGAAGCCGTCGTCGAGGGCCCGGCCGAGTGCGAACCCCTGGACCAGGGACTGGGCGGTGCCGCCGAAGTAGCCGCCGAACCAGGACTCGAAGTGAGGGGGCGCGTCGTAGAAGGGGACCACGGCGCCGCCGGCCCTGACCAGCCGCACCGGCGGTTGGGCCTGCTCCTCGATCAGGCGCATGCAGCGCTCGCAGGCGGGCACGGGGCGGGCGCTGCCGCGGGGCGGCATCCAGCCGACGTCGTTGACCGACGGGCCATGCCTGGTGTCGAAGAAGCACGGGGGCAGCCGCCGCAGCCGTTCCCCGCCCTCGACGACCGAGCGGGCGGAGGTCATGTGGAACCGGCCCGCCTCGAGCGCGGAGCTGACCCCGGCCAGGTCCTCGGGCCTGGTCGCCCGCTCGAACCGCTCGACGGCCTGCTCGTACCACTCGTGGGCGGCGGCGTAGTCGCGCACGGCCGCGTCGCTCTCGTCCTCGATCGCCTGCATGGTGGTGGTGAGGCTGGTCAGGTCCCTGCCGAGGGCGTCGATGTCCTGCTGGGAGAGCGCGCGGACCTCACGGAAGTCGTCCAGGCCGCGCGCGCGGCGCTTGCGCGCCGACTCGACCGCCATGCCGACCGCGATGGCGCCGAGGACCAGTGCGAGGAAGGCGACCAGGATCAGGTCCCAGGGGAGGGAGCGGAATGCTTCGACCACCTGGTCGCCCTGGTCCGCGGCGAGTACGGGGTGCGTGGGCATGTGCGCTCTTTCGGTGGGGGGAGGCCGGCTGCCTGAACCTCCGTGCCCATATTGTGGCGACTCGGGCGTTGCCGGGAAACAGTGGGTTCGCCGCTTGTGGACCTCGCCGGGCCATCTGCCTACTTCGCCTTCGTTGGTCTCTCCTGCCAGCGGCTCGCAGCCGGCGGGGTCCAGGTGGTGGCGTTCGGCACCGGCGCGCCGCATGCGGTCCCCGAGGTCAGCTGGGTCAGCGTGCCCGGTCGACCGCGGCCGGACCCGGCTGGACCGTTGCATGTTCCCTCAACGGTCCCGGCGCCAACGGCACCATCTCGTACAATGCAAAGCCAGGCTGGCTAGAACCAACTAGTCACCTTTGCCAGTCAACGGCCTGAGCGCTGCGTGACGAGCAGTGAGGGCAACCTCTGCCTGCTCCGCTGCGGCCTCGGCCACGAGCTGCGACAACGACAGGAGCTGCGGATGGGGCACGGCAACAACTTGACGCGCGCCGAGGCAGCGGCCCGGGCCAGGCTGGTCTCCGACATCCGCTACGACGTCGAGCTCGACCTCGCCGGCGACGACCCGGAGCTCTACCGCAGCGTCACCATCATCCGCTTCGGCTGCGCCGCGCCGGGCGCTTCGACCTTCCTGGACCTGGCGGCCCGGTCCGTCGAGGCCATCGAGCACAACGGCCGCCAGGTGCCGCTGTCGGCGTTCGACGGCGACCGGATCCGGCTTGACGGCCTGGCCGCCGAGAACGAGGTCCGTGTGGCCGCCACCCCGTCGTACGGCCGCACCGGCGTGGGGCTGCACCGCTTCGAGGACCCCGTGGACGGCTGCGTCTACGTGTACAACCACTTCGAGCCGTATGCGCATCGCATCTTCCCCTGCTTCGACCAGCCCGACCTGAAGGGTGTGTTCGCGCTGTCGGTGCTCGCCCCGGCGGGCTGGCAGGTCGTCTCCAACGCCGCGCTCGCGGGCGAGCCGCGCCTGTTGGACGGCCCCGTCCGCTGGTCGTTCGCGCCGACGCCGCCGCTGCCCACCTACATCACGGCCGTGGTGGCCGGGCCGTGGCACGTCGTCCGGGAGCGGCACGGCGAGGTCGACCTCGGGCTCTGGTGCCGGCGGTCGCTCGCCCGCCACCTCGACCCCGAGGAGTTCTTCGAGGTCACCAAGCAGGGCTTCGACTTCTTCGAACGGGCCTTCGACTACCCCTACCCGTTCGGCGCCAAGTACGACCAGGTGCTCGCCCCCGAGTTCAACGGCGGGGCCATGGAGCAGGCGGGCTGCGTCACGTTCGGCGAGGAGTTCCTGTTCCGCTCCAAGGTGACCGAGGCGACCCGGGAGGTCCGGGCCAACGTCATCCTCCACGAACTGGCCCACATGTGGTTCGGCAACCTGGTGACCATGCGCTGGTGGGACGACCTGTGGCTGAACGAGAGCTTCGCCTCCTTCATCTCCGTGCTCGCCCAGGTGGCCGCCACCCGCTTCACGGGCGCCTGGGTCACCTTCGCCCAGACCGAGAAGACCTGGGCCTACGAGCAGGACCAGCTCCCGTCGACCCACCCGATCGCGACCGAGGTGCCAGACACCGACACCGTCCTCACCAACTTCGACGGGATCACCTACGCCAAGGGCGCCGCGGTCCTGCGCCAGCTCGTGGCGTGGGTGGGCGAGGAGGCGTTCCTCAAGGGCGTGCGCGCCTACTTCCGCAGGCACGAGTTTGGCAGCACCGACCTCGGCGACTTCCTGGCCGCGCTCGAGGAGGCGTCAGGGCGCGACCTGCGCTCCTGGTCGCGCGACTGGCTCGAGACCGCCGGGGTGAACACCCTGGGCGTGTCCCTGGTGACGGCCGGGTCCGGCCTGGACGAGACGGTCGGCTCGTTCACGATCACCCAGACGGCGCCGGAAGGCCAGCCGGTGCTCCGGCCCCACCGGGTCACGGTCGGGCTCTACGACCGCGACGGGGCCGGGCTCGCGCTGCGCAAGCGGCTCGAGCTGGACGTCACCGGCCCGGTGGCGGCAGTGCCCGAGCTGGCCGGGGAGCCCGCGCCCGACCTCGCGCTGCTGAACGACGCCGACCTCGCCTACACCAAGGTCCGCCTCGACCCGCGGTCGCTGGCCGTCCTGACCGGGGCCGTCGGCGACCTGCGTGACCCTCTGGCCAGAGCGGTCGGCTGGAGCGTGTGCTGGGACATGGTGCGCGACGCGGAGCTGGCCACGGGGGACTACCTGGACATGGTGCTCCGCAACGCCGGGAACGAGGACGACGTCGGCGTGCTCACCGACGTCCTCGACCGGCTCGGCCACGCCCTCGACCTCTACAGCGACCCGGACGCGCGCCAGGTCGGCCGGGCCGGCCTGGCGTCCCTGGCCCGTGACGTGCTCGAGCGGGCCGAGCCGGGCAGCAGCCGCCAGCTCGCATGGGCGAAGGCGTTCGTCGTCACGGCCGGGACCGCCGAGGAACAGGCCCTGCTTCGCGGCCTGCTTGACGGCAGCGCCGGCTTCGACGGTCTTGCGGTCGACACCGACCTCCGCTGGACGATCGTCCGGTCGCTGGCGGCCGGGGGCGCTGGCCTGGTCGACGAGCTGATCCCGGAGGAGCTGCGCCGCGACCCCACCGACGCCGGCCGGCGGCTCGCCCTGGCCGCCCTGGCCGCCCGCCCGCTCCCGGAGGCCAAGGCGAAGGCGTGGGAGGCGGTCACCGGCTCGGACGCCCCTGCCCGGCCGCTGCTCTCCGCCGTTGCCAGCGGCTTCCAGCAGGCCGGGCAGCGCGACCTGCTCGAACCCTACGCCCCCCGGTTCTTCGCCGCCCTCGACCCCCTCCGCGAGACCCGCGACCTCGAGTCCCTGCTCGCCTTCGCCCGCGCCTTCTACCCCCGCATGGTCGTGGGCGAGGAGGTCGTGGCCATGACCGACGCCTGGCTCGACGCGCACCCGGACGCCGGGCCGCTCCGCCGCCGGCTGGTCGAGGGCAAGGACCGCATGCAGCGGGCCCTCCGGGCCCGGGCGAGGGACCGCGCGCACCCGAAATACGTCCAGAGCGGGGAGGCCAGATACGTCCAGAGCGGGGAGGCCAGCTACGACTCCGGGTTGGCCTCGTCGAGGTCGAGGGAGAGCGAGTTGATGCAGTAGCGCTGGCCGGTGGGAGCGGGGCCGTCGTCGAAGACGTGGCCGAGGTGACCGCCGCAGCGGCGGCAGACGACCTCGGTGCGGCGCATGAACAGGCTGTTGTCGGGGCGGAGCTCCACGGCGTCGGCGGTGGCGGGCTCGGTGAAGCTCGGCCAGCCGGTACCCGAGTCGAACTTGGTGGCGGAGCTGAACAGGGCGGCGCCGCAGGCGGCGCAGCGGTAGGTCCCGTCCGCCTTGGAGTAGACGTACCTGCCGGTGAACGGCGGCTCGGTGCCCTTGCGCCGCAGCACCTCGTACTGCTCGGGGGTGAGCTGCTCGCGCCACTCCCGGTCGGTCTTGGTGACCTCGGTCCTGTCGGTCTCGCTCATGCCTGCCTCCAATCGCTCATGCCTGCCTACAAGGGGAGTCGGTGTCGCTCATCGCCGCGTCCAAGAGGAGTCCGTCGAGGGCGGGCGGCTGTGCGCCCGCCGTCACCGCAAGTGTACGGAGGCGGTCTGCGTTGTGGGCAGGCTCAGGCGGCTGGGCCGGCTCAGGCGGCCGGGCAGGCTCAGGCGGCCGGGCCGGCGTAGCGGGCCGGGTCGCGCCGGAACGCGAGCTGGCAGTGCTCGCCGCAGAAGTACCAGACGCGGCCGGCGTGCTCGGCGGTCAGGCGGGCGCCGGCCAGGGCCACGGTCATGCCGCAGACCGGGTCGGTCGCCTGGCCGGCCGGCGCCACCGGGGCCGCCGCGCGGGCGTGCCGCTCGGCCACCACCTCGGCAAGGATCGCGACCGCGATCTCCTCCTGGGTCGAGGGGCCCAGGTCGAGCCCTGCCGGGCTGTGGACCCGGTCGGGGCCGGCGTCGGTCACGCCCTGCCCGCGGAGCGCGTCGAACACGGCAGCGGCTCGCCTGCGGCTGCCGACCATCCCCACGTAGCCGGCCTGGGTGCGGAGCGCGGCGGCCAGGGCCTCCTCGTCGTAGTGGCCCATGGTCGCGACCACCACTGCGTCGTCGGGGCCGGCCGCGCCGGCCCCGACCTGGTCGAGGTCGCCGCCACCCAGGGCGACGACCTCGTGCCCCAGTGCCTCGGCCAGCCTGGCCAGGGTGCTCGCGACCGGGCTGGCGCCCACCACCAGCATGCGCGGGGCGGTCCCGACCGGCTCCACGAACACCTCCAGACCGCCGCCGGACGGGCAGGTGCTGGTCACCGACACCACCCCGGCCGGCGCGGTCCCCGATGGGGGCTGCTCGGCCGCTGCCATCTCGGCCGAGGTGATGCGGACCAGGCGCGGGCGGCGCTCGGCCAGGGCGGCCAGTGCCTCCCGGATCACGATCGGCTCCGAGCAGGCGCCGCCGACCCAGCCTTCGAGGATCCCGTCGGCGGTCACCACCGCCTTGTCGCCGACCTGGGACGACACCGGCGGGTCCACCCGGACCACGGTCGCCAGCGCGTACGGCCGCGCCGGCCCCCCAGCGTCAACCCGGGCCATGGCACAGGCGCTCTTGGGGGGCCGTGG
>DASYUT010000305.1 GCA_036000965.1 Actinomycetes bacterium | reverse complement strand
GGGGGGCTCGGTAGTCATCACCTCCGCCGCAGTTGCGAACCGGTCGGCTACTGGCAGTCGCTCCTCGTGCAGCAGCGGATCCCACTGCTCGGCCAGCCATTCGATCAGCGGAAGGAGATACCAATGCACCGAGTCGTCTGACTCGTCGGCGACCGCATGAGTACAGATGTTGACCCCATCGATCCAGATCCGAAGGCTTCCCCAGGAGCCGCTGTAGGCGGGGTCATCGAACCCATCCTTGTCAGGATCCCGCTCGAACGAGAGCCGTACGGCGAACCGGGCAGTATCGCCAGCGAACCGCTCCCAGGTGCTCACCGTCTCCTCCCTTGTCTTGACCGCTGGTCCGGCCGGTCCCGACGCAGGACCCTACGAGAGATGCGACCCTCCTGCTCCCATCTACTGATGACATCCGAGGGGACCTGTGTGAAGGGGGTGCGAAACTACCAGACGAGATGAGAGCGTGAAGCGGGAGGCCGACGCGGCGTCAGCCGGTGGCCCGCTTGCCGGGTGCCCGGGACCGCTTGGGCTTGGCCGCGGCGGGGGCGTCCTCGGCGGCGGAGGCGTCCTCGGCGTCCTCGGCGGCGGAGGCGTCCTCGGCGTTGGCGGCGGCGGGGGCGTCCTCGGCGGCGGGCGAGACGCCGAGCACGTCGGCCAGGAACCAGCCGGTGTAGGAGCCGGGGGCGCGCGCGACCCGCTCCGGGGGGCCCTGGGCGACGACCTGCCCGCCCCCGCTGCCGCCCTCCGGGCCGAGGTCGAGGACCCAGTCGGCCGTCTTGATCACGTCGAGGTTGTGCTCGATCACGATCACCGAGTTGCCGGTGTCGACCAGCCGGTGGAGCACCCCGAGCAGCTTGTTGACGTCCTCGAAGTGCAGCCCGGTGGTGGGCTCGTCGAGCACGTACAGGGTCCGGCCGGTGGCCCGCTTGGCCAGCTCGCTGGCCAGCTTCACCCGCTGCGCCTCCCCGCCCGACAGCGTCGGCGCCGGCTGCCCGAGCTTGATGTAGCCGAGACCCACGTCGTTGAGCGTCTCGAGGTGCCGGGCGATCGGCGGGATGTTGGCGAACAGGGCCAGGCCCTCCTCGACCGACATGTCCAGCACGTCGGCGATCGTGTGGCTCTTGTAGTGGACCTCGAGGGTCTCGCGGTTGTAGCGCTTGCCCTTGCACACCTCGCAGGGGACGTAGATGTCGGGCAGGAACTGCATGTCGATCTTGATGGTGCCGTCGCCCGAGCACGCCTCGCAGCGGCCTCCCTTGACGTTGAAGGAGAACCGTCCCGGCTGGTACCCGCGCACCTTGGCCTCGTTGGTCTGGGCGAACAACCGGCGGACGTGGTCGAACACGCCGGTGTAGGTGGCCGGGTTGGACCGCGGCGTGCGGCCGATGGGCGACTGGTCGACGTCGATCACCTTGTCGAGGTGCTCGGCGCCGGTGAGCGCGACGAACCGGCCCGGGGAGCTCCGCGAGCGGTACACGGCCTGCATGAGCGCTTTGAGCAGCACGTCGTTGACCAGCGTGGACTTGCCAGACCCGGACACGCCGGTGACGCAGGTGAACACCCCGAGCGGGAAGCGGGCGGTCAGGTTCCTGAGGTTGTGCTCGCGCACCCCGGTCACCTCGAGCCAGCGCTCGCCGGGCTTGCGCCGGGACGGCGGCACCGCGATCGACCGCTTGCCCGACATGTACTGCCCGGTCAGCGACGCCTCGACCCGCTCGAGGTCGGCCAAGCCGCCCTCGGCGACGATCTCGCCGCCGTGCTCGCCGGCGCCCGGCCCGATGTCGACCAGGTAGTCGGCGGTCTTGATGGTGGCCTCGTCGTGCTCGACCACGATCAGGGTGTTGCCGAGGTCCCGGAGCCGGACCAGCGTCTCGATCAGCCGGTGGTTGTCGCGCTGGTGCAGCCCGATCGAGGGCTCGTCGAGCACGTACAGCACCCCGGTGAGGCCCGAGCCGATCTGGGTGGCCAGCCGGATGCGCTGCGCCTCGCCTCCGGCCAGACTGGCCGAGGCCCGGTCCAGGCTGAGGTAGTCGAGCCCGACGTCGAGCAGGAAGCCGAGCCGGGCGTTGATCTCCTTGAGCACCCGGGCGGCGATGAACGCGTCCCGGTCGGAAAGCTCCAGGGAGCGGAAGAACGCGGCCGTCTCCCCTACCGACATGCCGGCCACCTCGGCGATGTTGCGCCCGGCCACGGTCACGGCCAGGCTCTCGGGCCGCAGCCGGGCGCCCTTGCAGGTCGGGCAGGGCACCTCGCGCATGAACGACTCGACCCGCTCGCGCAGCGCGTCGGACTCGGCCTCGGCGTAGCGGCGGTTGAGGTAGGGCACCACGCCCTCGTAGCTGGTGTGGTAGGCACGGCTGCGCCCGTAGCGGTTCTTGTACCTGACGTAGACCTGCTGGTCGGCTCCGTACAGCAGCACCCGCTGGTGCTCGGGGGCGAGCTCGCCCCAGGGGGTGGCCGCGTCGAAGCCGTAGGTCTCGGCCACCGCCGACAGCAGCCGGTCGAAGTACTCGGTGTTGCCCTTGCCCCACTGCCAGGGGGTGATCGCGCCCTCGGCGACCGACAGGGCCTGGTTGGGCACGACCAGCTCGGGGTCGACCTCCTGCTTGACGCCGAGCCCGGTGCAGTCCGGGCAGGCACCGTAGGGGGCGTTGAACGAGAAGTTCCGCGGCGCCAGGTCCTCGAACGACAGGTTGTCGTACAGGCAGGCCAGGTGGGTGGAGAACCGCAGCTCCCGCTGCTGGTCGACCAGCTCGACGTGGACCAGCCCGTCGGCCAGGCCGACGGCGGTCTCGACCGAGTCGGCCAGCCGCCGCCTGGACTTCTCGTCGGCCTCCGGGCCCCTGGCCACCAGCCGGTCGACCACGATCTCGATGTCGTGCTTGTAGGTCTTGGCCAGCCGGATCGGCTCGGAGAGGTCGCGGACCTCGCCGTCGACCCTGGCCCGGGCGAACCCCTTGGCCGAGAAGCTGCGCAGCAGCGCCTCGTACTCGCCCTTGCGGCCGCGGACCACCGGGGCGAGCACCTGGAAGCGGGTGCCCGGCGGGAGGTCGAGGATCTGGTCGACGATCTGGTCGGGGGTCTGCCGGGCGATCGGCCGGCCGCACTTGGGGCAGTGGGGCTGGCCGATGCGGGCGTAGAGCAGCCGCAGGTAGTCGTAGATCTCGGTGATCGTGCCGACCGTCGAGCGCGGGTTCTTGGAGGTCGACTTCTGGTCGATCGAGATGGCCGGGGAGAGCCCCTCGATGAAGTCGACGTCGGGCTTCTCCATCAGCCCGAGGAACTGGCGGGCGTAGGCCGACAGCGACTCCACGTAGCGACGCTGGCCCTCGGCATAGATGGTGTCGAAGGCGAGCGACGACTTCCCGGACCCGGACAGCCCGGTGAACACGACCAGCGCGTTGCGAGGCAGGTCGAGGCTGATGTTCTTCAGGTTGTGCTCGCGGGCGCCCCGGATGACGAGGCGGTCGGTGGCGCTCAGGGTCGTGTCCTCGTGGTCAGGGGGAAGCGTGGATCGGCCCCCACATTGTAAGGACGGGTGTGACAACGGGCCTCACCCGGGCACGGCCTGCCGTCGTCGGCCGTCAGCCGTCGTCGCCGTCATGGGTGACAATGCCTACGGCGCCCGGCGCATTCCCACCTGACCCGCGCAGCCGAGGAGGCACCCCATGGCCAGCTTCGACCCAGCCCACGTCGAGCGGGGCGGCCCACCGTACCAGTACCCCGACGGCGCCCTGCGCGTGACCAAGCTCCACGTCGGGCCGTGGGAGAACAACGCCTACCTGCTCCACGACCCCCAGTCCAACGAGGGGCTGCTGGTCGACGCGGCCAACGAGGCCGACCGCCTGCTCTCCGAGCTGCTGACCGGGATCCAGCTGGTGGGGATCGTGACCACCCACCGGCACCCCGACCACGTCCAGGCCCTCCGGGCCGTGCTGCGCAAGCACGACGTCTGGAACGGGGCGCACCCCGCCGACGCCGACGCGATCGCGGCCGAGGTCGGGGTGACGCCCGACCGCGTGCTCGAGCACGGCGACACCATCGGCGTCGGCGGCTGGGGCATCACCGTGCTGCACACCCCGGGCCACACCGAGGGCAGCATCTCGTTCAAGCTCCCGTCCAGCCAGGTGCTGACCGGCGACGCGCTGTTCCCGGGCGGCCCGGGCAGGACCGAGGGCCGGGCAGCGTTCGACCAGGCCATCGCCTCGATCGAGCAGCACCTGTTCACGCTGCCGGCCGAGACCCGCGTCTCCCCCGGCCACGGCGACGACACCTTGGTCGGCACCGAGGCGCCCCACCTCGAGGAGTGGCGGGCGCGGGGCTGGTAGCCGACGCGTCCTGCGGGGACCTCGCCCACGCGTCGCCGGGCCGCCCGACCCTCGGCTCGGGCCCGGCCCGCCGCCCTCGGCGCTGGCGTCGTCCGCGCCGGCGCCGGGCTGGCTCACCTCCCGGAGGCGGAGCGCCAGCCGCTCGAGGGTCTCACGGTCCCGCCGTCCGCGCCGGCGCCGGGCTGGCTCACCCCTGGGACTGTGGCGTGAGCCCCTGGGACTGTGGCGTGAGCCCCTGCCGGGCGTGGAGCAGGCCGGCGAGCTGCTCGGCATCCAGAGGTCTGGCGAAGTAGTAGCCCTGGCCGAGCTGGCAGCCCAGGTCGCGCAGCCGTTCGAGCTGGTCGAGCTGCTCGATGCCTTCGGCGACCGTGGCCAGGCCGAAGGTCGTGGCGAGCTCGATGACGGCTTGGGTGAGCGCGGCGGCGTCGGGGCTGCTGGCGACCTCGTCCACGAAGGCCTTGTCGATCTTGAGGACGTCGACGGGCAGGCGGCGCAGGTAGCTCAGTGAGGAGTAGCCGGTGCCGAAGTCGTCGATCGCAAGCCGGACGTCCAAGCCGTCGAGCTCGGCCAGGGTGATCGTGGTGGTGTCGACGTCGGTGATCAGCAGGCTTTCGGTCAGCTCAAGGGTCAGGTGGCGGGGTTCCAGGCCGGTCGTGGCCAGGGTCTGGGCGACCTCGCCGGCCAGGTGAGGTTGGGCGAGCTGGACCGCCGACAGGTTCACGCTGATGCCCAGCTGTTCGCATCCGGGGATGGTGGCCTGCCAGTAACGGGTCTGCTGGCAGGCGTGGTGCAGCACCCAGGCGCCGATCCCGACCAGCAGGCCGGTCTCCTCAGCCAAGGGGATGAAGCTGCCCGGGGCCAGCAGCCCCCGGGTCGGGTGCTGCCAGCGCACCAAGGCCTCCAGGCCGGTGACACGGCCGCTGCGCAGGTCGACGATCGGCTGGTAGTGCAGGCGGAACTGGTCGTGGTCAAGGGCCTGGCGCAGGTCGGCCTCGAGCTCCGCGCGGTCGACCACGGCGGCGCGCATGCTCGGGTCGAAGACCCGGAAGCCGTTCCCGCCGTCCGCCTTGGCCTGGTACATGGCCACGTCGGCGTCGCGCACCAGGTCGCCCGGCTGGGCGCCCGGCCCGGCGGCTGATCATGCCGGCCGGCTCACCACTGGGGGTCCGCAGCGGCGCGGTCGACAGCTCCACGTCGATGGGGATGCCGTCGCTGCGGTGCTGGCGCAGCTCCAAGCGGGCGGTGGCCTGCCCCTGACCGCGGGCGGCGACAGGCTGGACCGCCGGCCAGCCCGGCTCGAGGCTGGCCGGATGGGGCTGACCCAGGACCTCCTCGCGCCGCCAGCCGTAGATGCGCTCGGCGGCCGGGTTCCACAGCCGCACCCGCCGGTTGCGGTCGAGCTCGACGATGGCGACGGGAGAGGCGTCGATGATCGCGCTGAGCCGGTGCAGCAGCCGCTCCCGTTCGGCTTGGGCGGCGACCTGGCCGGCGAGGCTGCGCATGCGCAGCAGGGTGAGCCCGAACAGCACCGCCGAGGCACCCGCGATGATCGTCCCGTCGATCGGCTCGCCGAGGACGGCCTGGACGAAGAGCACGGCTGGGGCCACCAGTGCGGCCCCGGCGAGCGCGGCCAGCCGCGCACGCGACAGCCGGGCTGCGGCCGGCTCGCCCGGCTCGGACAGCGCCCCCATCGACGGGTGCAACGCGGCCGCGCCCCAGCCGACGTAGGACAGCAGCCAGCCTGCGTCTGGCAGCCCCCCGATCTGGTAGGCGCCGTGCAGCTGCGCCAGTGCGTACAGGCCGTCGGCGCCCAAGAGCGCGGCCAGGCCGCCCAGGAGCAGCCAATAGGCGGGTGGGCGGGCACCGCCGCTGACGGCCATGCGGGCCACGACCGCCACGACCAGCAGATCCATCAACGGGTAGGCCAGCGACACCGCCCGCACCGGCAGGACAGGGCAGCCGTTTGCAGGTAGGGCGCGAGCAGGAACACCCAGGCGAGCAGCCCGATCCCGGTGGTGATGATCAGCGCGTCCAGCAGGCCGTCGCGGTCCCGCCCGGGGCTGCGTCGGCGCAACAGCAGCAGCAGCCCGGTCACGAACATCGGGTAGTGGCCCAGGTACAGGCCGTCCGCCGGCGCCGGGTAGCGCGTGTCGTGGAGCAACTCGTGGTAGGTGTAGAACGTGACGTCCGCTGCGAAGTACACCAGCTGCGCGGTGGCGAACAGCACCCAGGGCAGCCGAAACGCCGGCCGGTGCCAGCGCACCCCGACCACGATCGCCGCAACCGCCGCCGCGCTCAGCAGCTCGTAGCAGACGACCCTGCTGACCAGCGGCGCCGCGCTGACCACCTCGGGCAGCACCCAGGCCGCGACGCTGACCAGCAGACCGATGACCAGGTAACCCTGCCATGCACGTGTTCGCATACTGGTTGCATCGGACGATCACCAGTCCACCTGAGCCACGTCCAGCAATCGACCCACGCTGGCCGCTGACTGCCGGCTCGTCCCGGGATCGGTTGCGGCCCGGCCCGGTCAGCGAGGCCTATCGGGCCCGGATGGTCCGGGAGCCGCGGGCGGTGCTGGCCGAGTTCGGGCTCGAGCTGCCACCCGAGGTCGAGGTCACCGCCTGGGACGCCAGCGCCGAGGCTCGCTACCGGGTTGGGCTAGCGGAGCGCGCCGAGGAAGCGGGCACCGACCGGTGCGGCCACCCGGCCGCCGACGCCGCCGCCCTCGACGACCACGGCGAACGCCAGGTCGCCACGGAACCCGATGAACCAGGCGTGGGTCGGCAAGGGGTCGCCACGGCCGAACTCGGCCGTGCCGGTCTTGCCCCCCGCGCCGGCCGGGAGCCTGGCCGGCGCGGCCGTGCCCTCGGTCACGACCGCCCGCATGAGGCCGCGCAGGGCGCCGGCGACCTGCGGGTCCAGGGGGCGCGGGGGCGCTGGCGGCGGCCCGGACGTGACCAGTCGGGGCGCGCGCCAGGCACCGCTCTGCACGGTCGCGGCCACGGTGGCCATCTGGAGCGGGCTGGCCACCACCCGGCCCTGGCCGATCGCGGCGGCGGCCAGCTCGGTCCTGTCCCCGGGGGCCGGGAAGCTGCCCTTGACGGCCGGGATCCCCGGGGACAGGTCGCTGCCGAAGCCGAAGCGCTCGCCGGCCGCGGCCAGCTTGGCCGCGTCGAGCCGGCCGGCGGCGAGCTGGACGAACGCGGTGTTGCAGGAGTGGGCGAACGCCGCGGAGAACGGGATCGCCCCGAGCTGCTCGCCCTCGAAGTTGCGGAACGACCGGCCCCCGACGGCCACGGTGGGCGGGCAGGTGACCCGGTCGGCCGGTTTCACGCCGGCTTCGAGGAGCGCCTCGGTGGTCACCACCTTGAACGTCGACCCGGGCGGGTACCGGCCGAGCAGCGCCCGGTCGAACCCCCCGCCGGGCGGCCAGTTGGCGACCGCGCGCAGCTCCCCCGTGGACGCCTGCACCGCCACCAGCGCGGCCGGCTTGGCCACCCCGGCCAGGGCCTTGTCGGCTGCCGCCTGGACCCGCGGGTCGAGCGTGGTCCGCAGTGGCGTGCCCGGCCTGCCCGGGAAGCGCTGCAGGACCGTTCGTGGCGCGGCCGCCCCGTCAGCGCCCTGCTGGGCGTCGGCCAGGAGTACCTCGCCGGTGGGGGTGCCGGCGAGCTGGCGCTCGAAGGCGCCCTCGAGGCCGCCGTGCCCGACCAGGTCGCCGGTCTGGTAGGGCGGGCCGAGCCGCTTCAGGTCGTCGGCGGTGGCCGGCGAGACCCGGCCCACGGCCAGCGCGGCCGAGGCGGGTGCGCTGGCCAGCCGGCCGGTCTCGCGCCGGAACCGGATCCCGGGCACCGGGAAGACCTCGGGCCTGACGGCCTGGTAGCGGGCCTCCGAGAGGGTGACCACGGGCACGAACTGGGCGGGCGTGGCGGCCGCCTGGCCGAGCGCGCGGGCCACGGCGGCCGGGGCGGCACCGGCGGGGCCGGTCAGGGCCCGCTGCGCCTGGCCGCGGTCCTTGACCCCCTGCCCTACGACGCCGACGACCACGACGCTGCCCGGCCCGGCCAGCAGGCTGCCGTCCCGGGCGAGGATGGGGGCGCGCTCGGCCTGCGTGCGGCTGCGCGCGAAGCGCTTCCCAGCGACCAGCGACGGGTGGATCGTGGCCGGTGACCAGTCGACCAGCCAGGTCCGCCGGTCCCTCCTGGCCAGCCGGAGCGCGCCCTGGTAGCTCCACTCGCCGAGGCCGCGCAGGTCGAGCCGGGCGGTGAAGGGCGCCTCGGCCCGGTCGCCGTCGCGCCGCACCGGTCCGAGGGCGAACGTCCGCCCACGCACCTTGAGGTTGTCCAGCATGGCGGCGTGCTGGGCCGCGAAGTCGGCCGGGGGCGCCGCGACCAGGCGCTGCATGGCGGCCCAGTCGGCCCGCTGCCAGGCGTCCAGGTAGGCGGCGGCCACCGGCTCGGGCGAGCCGCGCGGGCGCAGCACGAACCACCACGCCCCGGCCCCGGCGGCACCGAGCACCAGGGCGACGGCGACCACCAGCCCGACCACCTTGGAGCCCTTTGACACCGGCCCCTCCCTCCGAGCGACGGCCGAGCGGGCAGTCTACCGGCCGGGTCGGGTTCGCGCCCCTTCCGGCCTGGCGCCCCGGCGACCGGCCCGACCCGGCCGCGGCGAGGGCCCGGGGCTCAGCTGACGCCGGCCTCGACCATGCCGCGCAGCTCGCGGCGGAGGTCGGCCACCTCGTCGCGGAGGCGGGCGGCGTACTCGAAGCGCAGGTCCTTGGCCGCCTCGTGCATCTCCTCCTCGAGCGACTGGATCAGCCGCTCCAGGTCGGCGCGGGGCATCCCGCTGACCGCCGGCTCGCCCCGCCCGGCCCGGCCCCGGCCCGGGGTGGGCGCCCGGCCGCGGCGGCCCCGGCCGCGGCCGCCGGCCTCGTCCTCCTCGCCGCGGAGCGTCTGGATGATGTCGGTCACCCGGCGCCGCACGGTCTGCGGGTCGATGCCGTTGGCCTCGTTGTAGTCGAGCTGGAGCTTGCGGCGGCGGTTGGTCTCGTGGATGGCGCGGCGCATCGACGCCGTGACCTGGTCGGCGTACATGACCACCTGGCCGTCGACGTTGCGGGCGGCCCGGCCGATGGTCTGCACCAGCGAGGTCTCCGAGCGCAGGAAGCCTTCCTTGTCGGCGTCGAGGATGGCGACCAGGGTGACCTCGGGCAGGTCCAGGCCCTCGCGGAGCAGGTTGATGCCGACCAGGGTGTCGAACTCGCCCAGGCGCAGGTCGCGCAGGATCTCGATCCGCTCCACGGTGTTGATCTCGGAGT
This sequence comes from Actinomycetes bacterium, assembly GCA_036000965.1. NCBI lineage: Bacteria > Bacillati > Actinomycetota > Actinomycetes > Actinomycetes bacterium. The sequence goes on along the minus strand of DASYUT010000305.1, from coordinate 22,939 downwards.
GGAGGTAGCGCACGCGCAGGCCCATCTCGAGCAGGTAGTCGGTGAGGTCCTCGGCCATCTTCTTGGTCAGCGTGGTCACCAGCGTGCGCTGCTCCCGCTCGACCCGGAGCTTGACCTCGTGGATCAGGTCGTCGATCTGGCCTTTGGTCGGCCGCACCAGCACCTCGGGGTCGACCAGGCCGGTCGGGCGGATGATCTGCTCGACCACGGTGCCGGACTCGCGTAGCTCGTAGGGCCCCGGGGTGGCCGAGACGAAGACCCGCTGGCCGATCCGCTCGAGGAACTCGTCGAAGCGCAGAGGCCGGTTGTCCAGGGCCGACGGCAGGCGGAAGCCGTGCTCGACCAGGGTCGTCTTGCGGCTGCGGTCGCCCTCGTACATCCCGCCGATCTGCGGCACGGTCACGTGGGACTCGTCGAGGAACAGCAGGAAGTCGCTCGGGAAGTAGTCGAGCAGGGTGTTCGGCGGGCTGCCCGGCCCGCGCCCGTCGATGTGGCGCGAGTAGTTCTCGATGCCGTTGCAGAAGCCGACCTCCCGCAGCATCTCGAGGTCGTAGCTGGTGCGCATGCGCAGCCGCTGGGCCTCGAGCAGCTTGCCTTCGCGCTCGAGTTCCTGCAGGCGCTCGGCCAGCTCCGCCTCGATCCCCGAGACGGCCCGCTGCATGCGGGCCGAGCTGGCCACGTAGTGGGTGGCCGGGAAGATGAACAGGTCCTGCCGCTCCCCGACGATCTCACCGGTGACCGGGTCCATGACCAGGATGCGCTCGACCTCGTCGCCGAAGAACTCGATCCGTATGGCCTGCTCCTCGTAGGCCGGGAACACCTCGAGGGTGTCGCCCCGGACGCGGAACTTGCCACGGACGAAGTTGAGGTCGTTGCGGTCGTAGTGGATGGAGACCAGCTTGCGCAGCACCCCGTCCCGGTCGTGCTCCTCCCCGACCTGGAGCCACAGCATCTGGTCGCGGTACTCCTCGGGGGAGCCGAGGCCGTAGATGGCTGAGACCGAGGCCACCACGATCACGTCGCGCCGGGTGAGCAGGGCGAGGGTGGCCGAGTGGCGCAGGCGGTCGATCTCCTCGTTCAGCGAGGAGTCCTTCTCGATGTAGGTGTCGGTCTGCGGGATGTACGCCTCGGGCTGGTAGTAGTCGTAGTAGGACACGAAGTACTCGACCGCGCTGCCCGGGAACAGCTCTTTGAACTCGTTGGTGAGCTGAGCCGCGAGGGTCTTGTTGGGTGCCATCACCAGCGCGGGCCGGCCCATGCGCTCGATCACCCCGGCCATGGTCCGGGTCTTGCCCGACCCGGTGACCCCGAGCAGGGTGAGCGCCGGCTCGCCGTCGTGCAGCCCGTCGACCAGCGCCTCGATGGCCGCCGGCTGGTCGCCGGCGGCGGGCATGTCGCTGACGAGCTTGAACTCGGGCATCGGTGGGGACTCCGGGGGGTGATGGTCAGGCATGGCGACCAGTGTAGGCGGCCCCCGTGACAGCCGCCCGGCCACGCCGGGGCGCCTGCTTCACCCAACTGCAACCCGTGCGAGACGCGGGCGGCACCCGCCGCCCGACAACCTTGCCAGGGCACGGTAGAGTATGCGGCCGTGCCAGGACAGCCGAGTGGGAGAACGATGGAGAGCTTCGTCATCAAGGGCGGGTTGCCGCTCAGCGGCACCGTGCGCCCGACCGGCAACAAGAACGGCGCGCTGCCCATCATCGCGGCGTCCCTGCTGGCCGACGGCCCGGTCGTGCTCCACAACGTGCCCCGCATCCGTGACGTGGACGCCATGCTCCAGCTCACCGCCATGACCGGAGCCCAGGTCGCCGACGTCGGCCCCAACGACGTGCGGATCGACCCACGCGGCGTCCGGCAGGTGAGCCTCGACCCGGCCCTGTGCGCCCGCATCCGGGCCTCGGTGCTGCTGGCCGCTCCCCTGCTGGCCCGGACCGGCCGCTGCACCCTGCCCCCGCCCGGGGGCGACGTGATCGGTCGCCGCCGGCTCGACACCCACCTGCTCGCGTTCCGCTCGCTCGGGGCCACGGTCGAGTTCGACGGGGTGCTCGAGCTGTCGGCCGACCGGCTCACCGGCAAGCCGATGTTCCTGGACGAGGCGTCGGTGACGGCCACCGAGAACGCCGTGACCGCGGCCGTGCTCGCCGAGGGCGAGACGATCATCGGCAACGCCGCCTGCGAGCCCCACGTACAGGACCTGTGCCGGTTCCTCGGCGCGCTCGGGGCCAGGATCGAGGGGGTTGGCTCGAACCGGCTCACGGTCACCGGCGTCGAGGGGCTCTCCGGCGGCGAGTACACCATCGGGCCCGACCACATCGAGGTGGCCAGCTTCATCGGGATCGCCGCCGCCACCGGCGGCGAGCTCGTGATCGAGGGCGTGATCGAGGACGACATGCGCCCGGTCGCGGTCGGCTTCACCCGCCTCGGGGTGATCTGGGAGCTGGAGGGCTCCACGCTGCGGGTGCCGCCCGACCAGCGGCTGGTCGTGCAGGACGACCTGGGCGCGGCCATCCCGAAGATCGACGACGGGCCGTGGCCCGCGTTCCCGGCCGACCTCACCTCGATCGCGGTCGCGGTAGCCACCCAGGCCAAGGGCACCGTGCTGATCTTCGAGAAGATGTTCGAGAACCGGCTGTTCTTCGTGGACAAGCTGGTGGGGATGGGCGCCCGCATCATCATCTGCGACCCCCACCGGGCCGTGGTGAACGGGCCGACCCGGCTCTACGGGGAGCGCCTGGCCTCGCCCGACATCCGGGCCGGCATGGCGCTGCTGCTCGCCGCCCTGGCCGCCGAGGGCGAGTCGGTCATCGGCAACGTCGGCGAGATCGACCGGGGTTACGAGCGAGTCGACGAGCGCCTGCGCGCCCTCGGCGCGAGCATCGAGCGGGCCACGGGCTGAACTGCTCGGAGCCCGCCTGGCGGCGGACGACCGGTTGATCCGCCCGGCAGGTCCGCCGCCCGGAACTGCTCGGGGCGCCTGCGGCGCGGGCATTCATTTCGGCGGCCAAGTTCGGCCGTCGGCCTCGCGCGCTTCAGGCGGGTGGTCAGGTCAGGTCGTAGAACCCGATGTCCATCTGGCGCAGGGTGGCGACCAGGGCGTCCAGGGTCTCGGCGCGGCCGGCGGGCGGCTCGGTGGTGAGCAGGAGCTGGAAGTACAGGCTGCGGAGGAAGCTGGTGGCGTTCATCCGGGCGGTGGCCAGCCCGGGGTCGGTGTAGACCGGCCGCCAGGAGTCGTGGCCGGGCGGTCGCGCGAAGCGGCCGAACCAGGCGGTCAGGAACTCCCGGGAGACCAGGCCGCGGCGCAGCACGGTGAGCGCCGCGTAGGCAAGCCGCTCGTCCTCCTGGTACAAGTAGACCGCGGCGACCGGCTCCAGGAGCTTGTCGGCGATACCGTCCAGCAGCCGCTCGAGCTCGCGGGCGTCGGCGTGCCGGCTGCGGGCGAGCATCATGAGCAGGTCGGCGGTGTGGGCGACGGCGTGCGCCCAGCCGGGACCCTGCACGTACCCGCGCAGGTCCCGCTCCCGGCGCAGGTAGGACAGGCCGCTGTCCAGCAGCTCGAGCACCTCGTCCTCGTCGAGGAAGGGGTGGGCGTTGTCGTAGGCGACCAGCTCCATGAGGATCAGGGTCGAGAACGTGCGCAGGAACACCGAGTCGGTCCCGTCCTCGCCGAGGCCCACCTCCAGGTTGCCGACCATGCGCCGGGCCATGGCGCGCAGCTCGTCCGGGGCGTACTCGCCGCGTTCGATCCAGGTGGCCAGGATCGGGTAGGCGAACTCGTCGCGCAGCTCGTGGTCGACCGACCCGAGCCACGACAGCAGCTCCGGGGTGAGCTCGGCCACCCACTGTCCCTGGGGGAGGGCGTTGTCGGCGCTGACCAGGAATCGAAGGACCCCCCGGTCGACGGCCTCCACTACCGGGCCTCACGCGCTTCAGACAGCCCCGCCCCACACGCTTCAGACAGCCCCGCCCCACACGCTTCAGACAGCCCCGCCCCACACGCTTCAGACAGCCCGGCGTCGACCAGGTCGACCAGCTCGGCGAGCGACTTGATCCGGAGCACGCCTGGAGGCGGGTCGGGGACCCGCCCGTACCGGTCGATCAGCACCCCGGTCATGCCGACCGCACGGGCGCCTGTCACGTCGACGTCGAGGTGGTCGCCGACGTGGATGGCGCTGCCCGCCTCGACGCCGGCCTGCTGGAGGGCCGACAGGAAGATGCCTGGCTCCGGCTTGGCGACCCCGAGCACGCCCGAGATCGCGGTGGCCGCGAACAGGTGGTCGACCCCTTCGAGCTCCAGCACGGTGGCGAGCCACGGCTCGAAGTTCGAGATCACCCCGAGCTTGAGGCCGCGCGCGGCCAGCGCGTCGAGGGCGGGGCGGGCGTCGTCGAACAGCTTGTACGCGGCCGGGTCGCTGAACGCCTCGAACATCCTGTCGGCGAGCGCCGCCCGGTCCCCCTGGTAGCGGAGCTCACCCAGGATGTCGGTGTAGTGCCCGCACCAGAACTCCCGCTGGGTGGCCGGGTCGGTCCAGTCGGTCGGCCAGACGGCGCGGCGGGCGGCGGCGGCGGCCGCGGCCGCTACTGCCGCCTCGGCCAGCTCCACCCCCTCGACGCGGGCGACCCCGATGAAGCGGCCCTCGAAGCTGGGTGCGGGCGCGAGAAGCGTGTCGCCCGCGTCGAGGAAGACGGCGGCCAGCGGGCGCGGGATGGTGTCGGTCACGGGGGGAGGCTACACCAGCGGCGTTGCAGCCCGGCAAGGGCGAGAACGGCCCTTGCTCAGTGGCCTCCTAGGGCAGGCGGATGATGGGCGACGGGCCGTGGCGCTCCCGGAGGCGGCGCTGCAGCTCCTCCCACAGCTCGTCCACGCGGGCGCCCAGCTCCTCGATCGAGCCGGCGTTCTCGACGACGTAGTCGGCTCTGGCCAGGCGCTGCTCGGCGGGGAGCTGGGCCTCGAGCCTCGCCTCGGCGTCGCTCGCCGGCAGGCCCTTGGCGGCGAGGCGGCCGAGCTGGGCGTCGCGGGTGGCGTCCACCACCACGAGGACGTCGACGCCGTCGGCCAGGCTGGTCTCGATCAGCAGGGCGGCGTCGAGGACCACGACGACCTCGCGGCCGATCGACCCCTCGAGCCGCCCGGCGATCCGCTCGAAGATCTCCGGATGGGTGATCTCGTTGAGCAGCGCGAGCTTGGCCTTGTCCTGGAAGACGACATCGGCCAGGGCCTGGCGGTCGATCGAGCCGTCGGGGCGGAGCATCCCCGGACCGAAGTGATCGCGGATCTTGTGCCAGGCGGGGGTGCCAGGCATGACGACCTGGCGGGCGATGAGGTCGGCGTCGACGATCTCGGCCCCGCGCTCGGCGAGCATGGCCGAGACGGTGCTCTTGCCCGACGCGATCCCCCCGGTCAGCCCGACGAGCAGCACGGCGCCTCCTCGGACGGCAGGAGCCGGCCCGGCGCTCGCGCCGGCGGCCGGCATCCACGCGAAGACCCGTGCGGCCGGGCTCCGGCCGCACGGGTCGTGGCCCCTACTCGGTAGCGTTCTTGCGCTTCAGGTCCTCGACGATGTCCTCGAGACGCTCGTCGGCGCCGCCCTGCTCCGCCTGGAGGGCCTGCTCGGCCTGCTCGGCCTGGGCCGCCACCGCCACCTCGCCCTCGGCACCCGCCGCGGGCTCGGCACCCTCCGCGGGCTCGGCGTAGGTGTTGTCGTAGTACCCGGCCTGGGAGAAGGCGTCGGCCATGGCCGTCCCGGGCACCACGCCGATCAGGTTGCCCTGCTCGTCGTAGTAGCCCTGGTAGTCGCCCTCGACGTAGGTGCCCTCGTCGTAACCCTCGTAGCCCTCGGTGTAGCCGCCCTCCTCGAGGGCGAGCTCGTCCTCGGCCACCGCGGCCTGTCCGGCATCCTGCAGGGCCTGCTTGAGCGACAGGGAGATCCGGCGGCGGTCCAGGTCGATGTCGATCACCTTGACGGTGATCTCCTCGCCGACGCTGACGACCTGCTCGGGGATGTCGACGTGCCGCTCGGCCAGCTCGGAGATGTGCACCAGCCCCTCGATGCCGTCGTCCACCCGGACGAACGCACCAAACGGCACCAGCTTGGTGACCCGGCCCGGGATCAGCTCGCCGATCTGGTGCGAGCGGGCGAACTGGCGCCAGGGGTCCTCCTGGGTCGCCTTCAGCGACAGCGAGACCCGCTCGCGCTCCAGGTCGACGTCGAGCACCTCGACCTCGACCTCCTGGCCGACCTCGACGACCTCGGAGGGGTGGTCGATGTGCTTCCAGGACAGCTCGGACACGTGCACCAGCCCGTCGACACCGCCCAGGTCCACGAAGGCCCCGAAGTTCACGATGCTCGAGACCACGCCCTTGCGGATCTCGCCCTTGCGCAGGGTGTGCAGGAACGCCTTGCGGGTCGCCGACTGGGTCTCCTCGAGCCAGGCCCGGCGCGACAGCACCACGTTGTTGCGGTTCTTGTCCAGCTCGATGATCTTCGCCTCGAGCGTGCGACCGACGTAGGGGTGCAGGTCGCGGACGCGGCGCATCTCGACCAGGGAGGCAGGGAGGAAGCCGCGGAGCCCGATGTCGAGGATGAGGCCGCCCTTGACGACCTCGATGACCGTGCCCTCGACGATCTCGTCGTTCTCCTTCTTCTTCTCGATCGTGCCCCAGGCGCGCTCGTACTGCGCGCGCTTCTTGGACAGGATCAGGCGGCCGTCCTTGTCCTCCTTCTGCATGACGAGCGCCTCGATGTGGTCACCGAGGGACACGACCTCGTTGGGGTCGACGTCGTGCTTGATCGACAGCTCGCGGGAGGGGATCACGCCCTCCGACTTGTAGCCGATGTCGAGCAGCACCTCGTCGTGGTCGACCTTGACCACATGGCCGTCAACGATGTCCCCCTCGTTGAAGTCCTTGAGGGTCTGCTCGTATGCGGCCTCGAGCTCTTCCGCCGAGCCGACGTCGTTCTCGGTGACCTGGGTGGTCACGCCCGGCATGGGCTGCTCGTGCTGGGTGGTCGGTTGGTCGATGGACTCGGTCAACTGCATGTCTCCTGAGCTGTCGGACAGAGATATCCCCTCGAGGGACGTTTCCTTGGTGGGAGAAGACGCGACCGCGTCAGAACACACTGGCAGAAAAGCCCACGGGTGGTTTTGGAGATGGTAGTCGCCGCCGCTTCGCCGCGTCAACGTTTTCGGATCCCTGGTGACCTGCGGATTTGCAAGCTCGCCCCGGAAGCCGGATCGCCTTCCCCCGCCGCCGCGCCTCCCATCCCAGCGCGGCATGGGAGGATCACCTGGTCAGCCTGTGTGCCATGCGACCTTGTGAACCGATTCCCAGAACGGGGGCGAGATGACTGATCCTCTCTACCAGCGCGACGCCTACCTGGCCGCGTTCGACGCCCACGTCACCGCGACCCACCCCGACGGGGTGGTGCTCGACCGGAGCGCGTTCTTCCCCGGTGGCGGCGGCCAGCCGGCCGACCAGGGCACCCTGTCCCACGACGGCACCGGCGTCCGGGTCACCGGCGCCCAGCGCCGGGAGGACGCCGTCGTGCTGCTCGTCGACGGCCCGCCCCCGCCCGCCGGGACCGCCGTGCGTGGCGCGCTCGACTGGGAGCGCCGCTACGCCCTCATGCGCACCCACACCGCCCTGCACGTGCTCGCCGGCGTGATCGGCCGCGACCACGGCGCCCTGGTCACCGGCGGCAACATGGAGCCCCTCAAGGCCCGCATGGACTTCGAGCTGGCAGCGATGAGCGCAGGCTTCGCCGAGGAGGTCGAGCGGGCGCTGCTGCGGGAGGTGGAGGTCGACCGCCCGGTGCACGTCTCGTTCCTCAGCCCCGAGGAGTTCCTGGCCCGGCCCGAGCTCATCCGTACCAAGTCGAACCTGGTCCCGTCCGGCCTGGGGGTGGTCAGGGTGATCGACATCGAGGGGCTCGACCGGCAGGCCGACGGTGGCACCCATGTGGCCCGCACCGCCGAGGTCGGCACGGTCCGGGTGGTCGGGCACGAGTCGAAGGGCAAGGGCAACAAGCGCCTGCGCATCGCCCTGGACCCGGCCCCCGCCCCGGCCCCGAGGTGACGGAGAGGCAGCCGGAGGGACCCGGGGAGCTTCCGGAAGGCGACCCGACGCAGCCCGGGCCGGAGTCCAGGGAGCATCCGGGAGGCGACCCGACAGCGCCCGGGCCGGGGTCCAGGGAGCCGCAGTGGCTCGCGTGGGCCAAGCGCATCCAGGCGATCGCCCAGGCCGGGATCACCTATACGCACAACCCCTACGACCTCGACCGGTACCGGACCCTGCAGGCCCTGTCGGTGGAGATCGTGGCCCGCCACGTCGACGCCGGGTCGCGCGAGGACCTCGTGCGGCTCGGCGAGCTGTTCGCCGCGGACTCCGGCTACCCCACCCCCAAGGTGGACGTGCGCGCGTTCGTCGAGCGCGACGGCGAGGTGCTGCTGGTCAGGGAGCGCGCCGACGGCCGCTGGTCGCTGCCTGGCGGCTGGGCCGACGTGGGCTCCTCCCCGGCCGAGATGGCCGTCCGCGAAGTCGCCGAGGAGTCCGGCTACCAGGTGCGGGCCACCCGCCTGCTCGCCGTCTGGGAGCGGGCCCGCCACAACCCGACCCCGAGCCTCAGCTCGGTCTACAAGCTGGCCATCGCCTGCGAGATCACCGGCGGCCGGCCCGAGGCCGGGTATGAGACGCTCGGGGTCGGCTGGTTCGGCGTCGACGACCTGCCGGAGCTGTCGCTGGGCCGGATCACGGCCGAGCAGATCCGCCGCCTGGCCGTGCTCGCCGCCAACCCGGAGCTGCCACCCGACCTGGACTGAACTCACGGCCGAACTTGGCCGCCGGCCGAACTTGGCCGCGCTCCCAGCAGTCCCTGGCCGGGTCGTCAGTGCTGGGCCTCGGCCCAGGAACGGCCGGTGGCCATCGACACCTCGAGCGGCACCCTGAGCTGGTAGACGTCCTGCATCTCGCGGCGGACCAGCTCGGCCAAGGGATCGGCCTCGCCCGGCACCACCTCGAAGACGAGCTCGTCGTGCACCTGCAGGACCATGCGCGAGGCCAGCCCGGCCCGGGTCATGGCCCGGTCCACGGCGACCATCGCCATCTTGATGATGTCGGCCTCCGAGCCCTGGATGGGGGCGTTCAGCGCCATCCGCTCGGCCATCTGGCGGCGCTGGTAGGAGTCGGACGCAAGGTCGGGCAGGTAGCGGCGCCGGCCCAGGATCGTCTGGGTGTAGCCGTCCCGCCTGGCCTGGGTGACGACCCCGTCCAGGTACGACTTGACCTTGCCGAACCGCTCGAAGTAGGTGTCCATCAGCGCCCGGGCCTCCTCGGCGGTGATGCCGAGCGCCTGGGCCAGGCCGAAGGCGCTCAGGCCGTAGGCGAGCCCGTAGGTCACCACCTTGACCCGGTTGCGCAGGTCCCGGTCGACCTGGTCGGGCGGCAGGCCCCAGACCATGGCGGCCACCGTGGCATGGACGTCCTCCCCGCCCAGGAACGCGGCGACCAGGGTCTCGTCGCCGGCCAGGTGGGCGAGCACCCGGAACTCGAGCTGGGCGTAGTCGGCCACCAGCAGCGTCTCGGCCTCGGGGCCGGCCACGAACGCGCGCCGGATCTCCCGCCCGGACTCGGTCCGGGTGGGGATGTTCTGCACGTTGGGGTTCTGGCTGGACAGGCGGCCGGTCGAGGCGATGAGCTGGTTGAACTGGGCGTGGATGCGCCCGTCGGGCTGGACCAGCTTGGGCAGGGCGTCGCTGTAGGTGTTCTTGAGCTTGGCCACCTCGCGGTAGGCGAGCAGCTCCTCCACGATCGGGTGGGTGCCGGCGAGCTGGTTCAGCGCGGCCGCGTCGGTGGTGTAGCCGGTGCGGATCCGCTTGGTCCTGGGCAGCCCCAGCTTCTCGAACAGGATGACCTGGAGCTGCGGGTTCGACCCGATGTTGAACTTCTCCCCGGCCAGCTCGTAGATGCGCGCCTCGTGGTCGCGGATCTGGTCGATCAGGCGGTCGTCGATGTCGGTGAGCACCGACAGGTCGACCGCGATCCCGGTCCGCTCGAGCTTGGCCAGGATCGGCACCAGGGGCAGCTCGACCTCCTGGTTGAGCCGCTCCACGCCCATGGAGGCCATCTCGCCGGCCAGGGCCTGGCCGAGCTCGCCGACCGCCTGGGCGCGCAGGCACCAGTCGGCCCAGTCGTCGTCCTCCTCGCCGGTGTCGAACGCGAGCTGGGTCCCGTCCCCGGCCGCCGCTCCCTCCTTGGCCGTGCCCTCGGGGCGCAGCTCCTTGCGGAGGTAGCGCAGGGCGAGGTCGGCCAGGTCGTAGGTCCGCTGCGCGGGCAGAGCGAGGTAGGCGGCCAGCGCGGTGTCCAGGGCGAGCCCGTCGAACCGGCCGTCGCGGCCCCAGACGCCCAGGTAGAGCTGCTTGGCGTCGTGGGCGACCTTGGGCCGGGCCGGGTCGGCGAGCAGCGCCTGCAAGGCGTCGACGTCGGCAGGGTCGGCCCTGGCCAGGTCGAACCAGACCGCACCAGGCCCGGCCGCCCACAGGGCCGCCCCGGAGAGCTCGGCCCGGCCCGGCCCGGTGGCCAGGCGCGCGGCGAGGGCGACCGGCGCGCCTTCGGGCACCCGGGCCAGCCAGCCGGCCAGCTCCCCCGGGGCGAGCCTGCTGGCGTCGACCTCGAAGCCGACGTCGGAGCTGGTCGGCTGGGCCCTGGCGGCGAACAGCCGCTCCCGCAGCGGGTGGAACTCGAGGGTGTCGAACAGCCGGTGGATCTCGGCCCGATCCCAGTCGCCCATGCGCAGGTCGGCCACGCCGACCGGCAGGGGCACGTCCCGCCGCAGGGTCGCGAGCTGCTTGTTGCGCAGCACGCCCTCGGCGTGGGCGAGGAGGTTGTCGCGGAGCTTGCCCTTCTGCTCGCCGGCGTGGGCGACGACCTCCTCGGCGGTGCCGTACTGGTTGACCAGCTTGGCCGCGGTCTTGTCCCCCACCCCGGGCACCCCGGGCAGGTTGTCGGAGCTGTCGCCGCGCAGCGCGGCCAGGTCGACGTACTGGCCGGGCTCGACCCCGTAGCGCCCGCGCACGCCGGCCTCGTCGTAGGTGACCGTGTCGGTCACGCCCCGGCGGGTCATCATCACCTTGACGCCGGCCTGGTCGTTGATGAGCTGGAGGTTGTCCCGGTCGCCGGTGACCACCAGGACCGGCACGCCCTCGGCCCTGGCCTGCTCCACCAGGGTGGCGATCACGTCGTCGGCCTCGTAGCCCTCCACCTCGACGACCGGGATGCGCAGCGCGGCCAGCACCTCGCGGATCAGAGGGAGCTGGGAGCGGAACTGGTCGGGGGCGGTCGAGCGGTTGGCCTTGTAGCCGTCGTAGACGTCGTACCGGTAGGCAGGCCGCCCGAGGTCGAAGCAGACCGCGATCCGGTCCGGCGCCACCTCGCCGAACAGCTTGACGAGCATGCTGGTGAAGCCGTAGACGGCGTTGGTGATCTGGCCGGTGGTGGTGGCCAGGTCGTCGGGCAGCGCGAAGTACGCCCGGTAGGCCAGGCTGTGGCCGTCGAGGAGCACGAGCGGGCGGTCGGTGTGCTGGGTGGTCGCTTCGGTCGTCACGATGGCGAGTCTAACAGTGGGACCCGGCAGTGGGACCCGGCAGACCAGGGGCTCACCCGGCGCCACAGTCCGGGGGCTCCACCCGGCCGCACCGGCCCGGGGCCCCACCCGGCCGCACCGGCCCAGGGGCCCCACCCGGCCGCACCGGTCCGGGGGCTCACCCGGCGGCACCTGCCCACGGCCCGGCCGTCCGGGCCGTCCGGCTACCGCCTGGTCGCGCCGGTGAACGCCTCGGCCCGGCGGCGGAGCGACAGCAGGGTGCCCTCGCCGACCCGGGTGAGCCGCACCTCGTCGACGAGGTGCAGGATGAGCCAGAGGCCGCGGCCCCCGTTGGCCAGGGGCGTGGGCGAGTCGGCGGGCAGCCGCGGCAGCCGGGGGGCGGGGCCGTGGTCCTGGACCGCCATCTCGATCCAGCCGCTCCGCACCACCAGGGCGACCCGGATCGGCCCGCCACCCCCGGAGCCGTGGCGGATGGCGTTGGCCACCGCCTCGTGGAGCGCGAGCAGGACGTCGGCGGCGACCTCGCGGGCGATGCCTGCGAGCACGCCCTGGGCCGCCCGGCGGATCTCGGGGAGGTACACCGACGACGGGGCGATCTCCAGTTCCACGGGCACCCCGGGAGAGGTCGACGACGATCCGGCGCGGCCAGCCATACCCATTTCCCTACCCGGCTGAAACGTCGCGAGCGGGTGACTAGCTCGACTTGGTTATTTCGCTCCTGCATTGTGTCCGCCTTGTATAGTGTCGTCCCCTACGGGGACGACCGGTCGCGCCGGACGTTCCCGCTCGTCGCTCAGCCGGCTCCACTCGGGGCAGATGACCAGCCCGTTTCGGTGGACCGAATTCCACGCGACCGGTGGGCGACACCCGACGGAAATTCTCCGCGACCATCGTCGCAGGTGGCACCTGCACGGATCGATGAAACCGTTGCGGCACAACGGATTCGACGAGTTGACCGGCGCCGGGACGGCTGTTAGCTTGAGCGCCGATCGGGGTCCCCGATAGGGGGCCCCGAGTTCCGTCCGGCGGGGGAGTCAAGGACCGAGTAGAGAACGTTCGCGCTCGGGGAAGGTGCGAACGGCCCCAAAGGCCTTGACTCCTCGCCGGACCCCTTCCCGGCTCCCGTCGCCGGAGGGTGGCCGCCCCGCAGACGGCCACCCTTCAGACGGCCACCCTCAGAGGATCTTGGACAGGAATGCCTTCGTGCGCTGGTGCTGCGGGTTGGCGAACACCTCGACCGGGGGGCCCTCCTCCACGATGACGCCCCCGTCCATGAAGACCAGCCAGTCCCCCACCTCGCGGGCAAAGCCCATCTCGTGGGTGACCACGATCATCGTCATGCCGTCCCGCGCGAGCTGCTTCATCGCCTCCAGCACGTCGCCGACCAGCTCAGGGTCGAGCGCGCTGGTCGGCTCGTCGAACAGCATCAGCTTCGGGTCCATGGCCAGCGCGCGGGCGATCGCGACGCGCTGCTGCTGCCCACCCGAGAGCTGCGCGGGGTAGACGTCGGCCTTCTCGGCCAGGCCGACCTGCTCGAGCAGCTCCCTCGCGCGCTGCCGTGCCGACCCCTTGGACACCCGCTTGACCTGGCAGGGCGCCTCGCACACGTTCTCGAGCACCGTCATGTGCCCGAACAGGTTGAAGCGCTGGAACACCATGCCGATCTCGGCGCGCTTGCGGGCGACCTCGCGCTCGCGCAGCTCGTGGAGCTTGTCGCCCACCTGGCGGTAGCCGACCAGCTCGCCGTCGACCCACAGCCGCCCCGCGTTGATCTTCTCGAGGTGGTTGATGCAGCGCAGGAACGTCGACTTGCCCGAGCCCGACGCGCCCAGCAGCACGACCACCTGGCCGGGCCGAACCTCGAGGTCGATGCCCTTGAGCACCTCCAGGTGGCCGAACCGCTTGTGCACCGCCTCGGCCTTCACCATCGGTGTCGCGGCCCCGGGACCGGTGGCCGCCGTGCCAGCGAGATCAGACGCCATGTGCACCTCCTGGCCCCGCGGCGCGGACGCGGGGCTGCCGCCCGCCGGTGCCGAAGCCCCGGCTGAAGTACCGCTCCAGGAAGTACTGGCCGACCATGAGCACGCTGGTCATCGCCAGGTACCACAGGCAGGCCGCGACCAGCATCGGGAAGACCCGGAACGTGCGGGCGCCGATCGCCTGGAGCTGGAAGAACAGCTCGTTGGTGACCGGGACGAAGGCGACCAGCGAGGTGTCCTTGAGCATCGCGATCGTCTCGTTGCCGGTCGGCGGGACGATCACCCGCATCGCCTGGGGCAGGACGATCCGGCGCAGGGTGGTGCCGTTCCCCATGCCGAGCGCATGGGCGGCCTCCTGCTGCCCCGGGTCGACCGCCTTCATGCCCCCCCGCACGATCTCGGCCATGTAGGCCGCCTCGGACAGCGCCAGGCCAAGCAGGCCGGCGACAAAGCCGGTCACGACGGTCCGGGCGTCCACACCGAACAGCCGACCGTCGAGGTCGACCCCGAACAGGTTGCCGATCTGGCGGTCGAACGGGAGCCCGAACTCGTAGCGCGCGTAGAGGATCCCGAGGTTGCCGAACAGGACGAGCAGCACGACGCGCGGCACGGCACGGAAGAACCAGGTGTAGACCCACGCCGCGCCAGAGAGCACCGGGTTCGGGGAGAGACGCATCACCGCGATCACGACGCCCAGTGTCACGCCGATGACCATCGCGAGGACGGTGAGGACCAGCGACGTGCGCACGCCCTCCACGACCGGCGGGCGGAACATGTTGTCGAACATGAAGCGCCACTGGAACGCCTCGTTCGTCACCAGCATGTGGGCGAACATCGCCGCCAGGATCGCGATGACGACGATGGCGACCCAACGGCCCGGGTGGCGGACGGGCACGGCCGTGATGGCCTCCGGCCGTGCCTGCTCCGCCGTCTTCGTCTCAGTCATGACACCGCGTCCCGATACCTGGACATCAGGGGTTGACGGCCGGGTTGTCGATGGCACCTGCCTCGACGCCCCACTTCTCCAGCACCTTCTTGTAGGTCCCGTCGGAGACGAGCGCGCCGACCGCGCCGGCGAGCGCCTGGGCGAACTCGGTCTGATCCTTCTTGACGACGTAACCGTACGGCGCCGAGTCGTAGATGTCACCGAGCAGCTCGAGCTGGCCGTTGGTCTGCTTCACCGCGTAGGCGACCACCGGGGAGTCGGCGAGCATGGCGTCGTCCTTGCCCGAGACCACGGAGGCGGTCGCCTGGTCCTGCCGCTGGTACCGGTCGACGGTGATGGCCGGCTTCCCCGCGCCCTTGCACGCCTGCTGACGCTTCGGCAGGTCCTCGGTGTCCTGGACGGTGTCGGTCTGGACGGCGACCTTCTTGCCACAGGCGTCGTCGGGCTTGACCCCGTTCGGGTTGGCCTGCTTCGTCGCCCACTGGGTGCCCGCGCTGTAGTAGCTGACCATGTTGGCCTGCTGCTTGCGCTCGGCGTTGATGGTGAACGACGAGACGCCGATCTCGTACTTCCCGGACTGGATGCCCGGGATGATCGCGGAAAAGACCGCCGACTGGTACTCGGTCTTCAGGCCGAGCTTGGCCGCGACGGCGTTGAACAGGTCGACGTCGAAGCCGATGACCGTCTTGCCGTCGGTGTCGAGGAACTCGCTCGGTGCGTAGCTCGCGTCGGTCCCGACGAGGATCTTGCCGTCGGACTTGATCGCGGCCGGCACCTTCGCGGCGAGCGCCTGGTCGACCGACGGGGTCGAGCCAGCAGTCGTCGCGGTACCCCCGCTCTCCGTGCCGCTGCTCCCGCACGCGGCCAGGGCGAGGGCCAAGCCCACGCCGAGGACGCGCAGCCGCCATCTGTGTGCGCTTCCCACCATGCTCCGCACTCCTATCGTCTCGTCCGAGCCGCCGGACCGTCCCGGCGGCCACCGTCGCCCCTCCTCCGCGGCCCTACTCCTCGCCTCCGCGGCCCTACTCCTCGCCGAGGTACGCCTTGCGCACCTGCTCGTCGGCGAGCAGAGCCCTCGCCTCGTTCTCGAGCACGATCCGGCCCGTCTCGATCACGTACCCGCGGTGGGCGAGGCTGAGGGCCTGGGCCGCGTTCTGCTCCACCAGCAGGATCGTGGTGCCGAGCTCGTTGATCTCGCGGATGGTGTCGAAGATGCGCTGGACGACGATGGGCGCCAGCCCCATCGACGGCTCGTCCAGCAGCAGCAGCCTCGGCTTGGCCATCAGCGCGCGGCCCATGGCGAGCATCTGCTGCTCCCCGCCTGACAGGGTGCCGGCGGCCTGGCGTGCCCGCTCCTTGAGGATCGGGAACAGCTCGAAGACACGGTCCATGTCCTCGCGCTGCTCCGTGTCCTTGCGGATGAACGCACCCATGTCGAGGTTCTCGCGCACGGTCATGCGCGGGAAGATCCGCCTGCCCTCCGGGGACTGGGCCACCCCGAGCCGCACGATGTCGTGGGCGGGTACCAGGTCGATGCGCTGGCCGTCGTAGAAGATGCCGCCCTCGGCCGGCCGGAGCAGCCCGGACACGGTGCGCAGGGTGGTCGTCTTGCCGGCCCCGTTGGCGCCGATGAGGGTGACGATCTCGCCGCGGTCGACGTGGAAGCTCACCCCCTTGACGGCCTCGATGTTGCCGTAGAAGACGTGGATGTCCTTGACGTCGAGCAGCACCTCGCCCATCTACGACGCCGCCTTTCCCAGGTACGCCTCGATGACCTTCGGGTCGCGCTGCACGTCCTGCGGCCGGCCCTCGGCCAGCTTCTCGCCGTGGTCGAGGACGGTCACCCGGTCGGAGATCCCCATCAGGAACTTCATGTCGTGCTCGATCACCACGATCGACAGCCCCATCGCGCGGATGCGCTGCACCAGCTCGGCCGCGCGCGCCGTCTCCTGCGGGTTCATGCCAGCGGTCGGCTCGTCGAGCAGCACGAGCTGCGGCTCGGTGGCCAGCGCCCGGGCGATCTCCAGCCGGCGCATGTCGCCGTAGGAGAGGTTGCGGGCGACCTCGTCGTGCATGCCGGCCAGACCGACGAACTCGAGCAGCTCCATGCCCCGCCTGCGGCTCGCCTCCTCCTCGCGCCGGAACCTGGCCGTCCGCAGGACCGCGCCCACCACCCCCTCGCGGGTGCGGGCGTGGCGCCCGACCTGGACGTTCTCGAGCGCGGTCATGTTGCTGAACAGGCGCAGGTTCTGGAACGTCCGGGCCACGCCGAGCTTGGTGATCCGGTCGGGCGGCAACCCGTTCACGCGCCGCCCCTGGAACAGCACGTCGCCGTCGCTGGGGCTGAAGATCCCGGTGATGCAGTTGAAGAAGGTCGTCTTGCCGGCGCCGTTGGGGCCGATCAGGCCCACGATCTCCCGCTCGCCCACGGTGAAGTCGACCTCGCGCACCGCCACCAGCCCGCCGAACCGACGGGTGACCTTGCGCGCCTCGAGGACCAGGGCGCCCGTCCCGGCGGACCGGGCCCCGTCGCCGGTCAGGTCGTGCGACTCCTCGGACATCTCACGTCCCCCTGACGTCGAACAGCTGCTGCGACTCGGCCGCCGCCTCTTCCCCGCCGGCCCGCAGCTCGCTGCGGCGCCGGGCCGACGGCAGCAGCCCCTCGGGGCGGAACCGCATGATGAACACCAGCGCGAGCCCGAACACCAGGAAGCGGATGTCGGACAGGTCGCGCAGCTTCTCGGGCAGGAAGATGAGCAGCGCCGCGCCGAGCGCCACCCCGGGCGGGTTGCCGATCCCGCCGAGCACGACCATGGCCAGGATCAGCACCGAGATCTGGAACACGTAGGAGTCGGGTGACACCTGGGTGCCGAAGTGGGCGTCGACCGACCCGGCCATGCCGGCGAAGAACGCGCCAGCGCCAAACGCCAGCAGCTTGATGACGGTGGTGTTGATCCCCATCGCGGCCGCCGCCACCTCGTCCTCGCGGACGGCGACCCACGCCCGCCCGACCCGGGAGTCGTTGAGCCGGTAGATGACCAGGAGCACGAGCGCGATGAGGAGCAGGGTCAGGTAGAAGTACTGGGCGTTGCCGGACAGGGTAAGCGGCCCGATCACGAGGTCGTCGGACATCGAGTTCCCGAACAGCTCCGGGGCCGGGATGGAGGCGATCCCGTTCGGCCCGCCGGTGAGGGCGTCCAGATTGTTCAGGGTGATGCGGACGATCTCCCCGAAGCCGAGGGTGACGATAGCCAGGTAGTCGCCGCGCAGCCGCAGGGTCGGCGCGCCAAGCAGCACGCCGAAGATCGCGGCGACCACGGGCGCGAGCACCAGCAGCACGAGCAGGAAGGGCACGTGCGGGAACTGGAACTGGGCCAGCCCGGCGTTGCCGACCAGCGCGGCCACGTAGGCGCCGATGCCGAAGAAGGCGACGTAGCCGAGGTCGAGCAGGCCGGCCGAGCCGACCACGATGTTCAGGCCGAGCGCGGCGACTACGAAGATGCCGGCCTGGGCTGCCACCCGGACCCAGAAGGTGTCGCCGGACAGGGCCTGCTGCAGCGGCGGGAAGACCACGAGCAGGACGACCATGGCCCCGATGGCCGCGGCCCGCTCGCGCTCGAACGGGCCGGTGAGACCCTTGAGCACGCCGAGCCCACCCAGCGCGAGGATCGCGGCGACGAGCCCGACGAAGTAGCCGAGGAACTCGCCCGGGTCCTCCACCTTCACCCCGTACACGAAGGTCACGAACCCGATCAACTCGACCGCGAGCACGACGGTGAGGTCGTTCCCCCGGGTCCGCCGCTCCCAGGCCACCGGCTTGGCCGCCGTGGGCGCCTCCTGGATCAGGGTGCGTGCCGCCAGCCACACCACCACCCCGCCGGCGAGCACGACCCAGGGGCCGGGCCCCACCTGGCTGATGGACAGGCCCTCGAAGAACACGATCGTGAGCATCCAGATGACCGGGATCGCGGCGAGGCCGAGCCCGATCCGGCCCAGGGCGCGCCCGTGCTGGTCGGTCCGCAGCGACGGCCGGCGCAGCACCAGCGCGCCGTAGACGGTGGTGGCGAGCGCCAGCGGCAGGGTGTAGAGCCGGACGCCGCCGAAGCCGTAGTTGTAGAGGTCGCCGGTCAGGGGCACGCCCTGCGCCTTGGAGATCAGCGTCTCGGTGGTCCAGAACAGGTAGGAGCCCACCACGCCGACCACGCCCCCGATGGGCGCGGCGGCCAGCGGGAGCTTGACCTTGGCCCATCTTCGGGCCAGCGCCTCCCTGGTGGTGCCTGCCCGCTCGGGCCGGACGGCGGTGGTCGCTTCCATCAGCCGCTCACCCGCTCTCCCAAGAGGCCCGTCGGGCGGAAGACGAGGACGAGGATGAGGACGCCGAACGCGAACACGTCCTGCCACTGCCCGCCCAGATAGCGGGTGCCGTAGGACTCGAGGATGCCGAGCAGGAAGGCGCCGAACACGGCGCCGGTGATGTTGCCGATGCCGCCGAGCACCGCGGCGGTGAACGCCTTCAGGCCGGCGATGAACCCCATGAAGAAGTTCACCTGCCCGATGTACAGGCCGGTGAGCACGCCGCCCACGCCGGCCAGGGCCGACCCGAGGATGAAGGTGAGCAGGATGATCCGGTCGACGTCGATCCCCATGAGCTTGGCCGTGTCCCGGTCCTCGGCGGTGGCCCGCATCGCCTTGCCGAGCCGGGTGCCCCGGATGAAGGCGCCGAGCGCGCCCATCAAGGCCAGGGCGATCACGACCATGAACACCCAGAGCGTCTTGATGGTGACGCCGCCCAGGACGAACCCGCCGTCCGGGAACAGCCGCGGGAACGGTAAGAAGTCCCTGCTGTAGAACACCGCCACGAGCTGCTGGAGCACGAAGCTGGCCCCGAGCGCGGTGATCAGCGGGGCCAGCCTGGGCGCGTTGCGCAGCGGCCGGTAGGCCAGGCGCTCCAGGGACATGCCCACCACCGGGGTCAGCAGGGTGGAGACCAGCAGCACCACGAGGAGCGCCATGAGCGAGCCGGTGCCCCAGCCGAAGTTGCTCGCCCCGAAGTTGAACGTCCACAGGCCGATGAAGGCACCCAGCATGTACACCTCGCCGTGGGCGAAGTTGATCAGCTGGATGATGCCGTACACCATCGTGTAGCCCAGCGCGATCAGGGCGTAGTAGGAGCCCTTGGTGATGCCGTTGGCGAGCGGCTGGATGAGGTCTGCCACGCTGCCCCCAGGTTGAGGATCAGACGGCGGGCGGGCCTGCCCACCCGCCGGAGGTGGAGGGCGGGCAGGCGGACCGCCACGGCCGTTCCCGGCCCGTGCGCTCCGCCTGCGTCACCCACGCGGATGCTTACTCGCCGAAGCTGCCCGAGAACACGTCCTTCCAGTCGCCGCCCTCGACCTTGTAGACGGTCAGCACCTTGTTGGAGGTGTCGCCGAACTCGTCGAAGGTGGTGGTGCCGATGGCGCCCTGGTAGTTGGAGGTCTGGCCGAGGGCCTCGACGATCTTGGGCCGGGCCGACCTGACGTCGCTCGCGCCCTCGAGCCCCTTGGACATGGCCTGAATCAGGATGTTGGCTGCGTCGTAGGCGAACGCCCCGTAGGCCGAGAAGTTCTCCTTGTAGCCGCCGGCCTGGTAGTCGGACACGAACTGCTTGGCGGTGTCGAGCTTGGTCGTGGGCGCGCCCACCGAGGTGGCCAGGTCGCCCGTGCTCTTGGCGCCGGCGCCCTTGATGTAGCCGGCGTCGAAGATGCCGTCCCCGCCGAACAGCGGGCCCTTGAAGCCGCGGTCGTGGAGCTGGGAGGAGAGCGGGCCGGCCTCGGGGAACTCGCCGCCGTAGTAGACGAAGTCGGGCTTGGCGGCGGCGATCTCACCGGCGATCTGGCCGAAGTCGCGGTCGCCGGCGTTGATCGTCTTTGCGGAGGCGATCTGGCCGCCGTCCTTCTTGAACTGCTCCGCGAAGGCCGCCACCAGGCCCTGGCCGTAGGTCTTCTTGTCGTGGACGGTGATGACCTTCTTGAAGCCGGCCTGCTTGTAGGCGTAGTCGGCCGCGAACGGGCCCTGGATGGAGTCGGTGGTGCAGACCCGGAAGTAGGTCGGCCAGACCCGCTTGGGGTTCTTGAGCGGGTCCTGGCCTCTGGTCAAGGTCGGGTTGGTGTTGGCCGGCGAGATCTGGGCGATGCTTGACTTGGCCAGCACCGGCGCGACCTGCTGGGCGACCGAGGAGTTCAGCGTGCCGATGATCCCGGCTACCAGCGGGTCGCTGGCCAGCTTGTTGGCCGCGTTCGCGCCCACGGCCGCGGTCGCGGTGTCGTCCTGGGCGTCCAGGACGATGGTGTAGTCCTTGAGCGTCCCCTTCGAGTTGGCCTGCTTGACGGCCAGGTCGACGCCGTTCTTGATGCCGAGACCGAGTGCGGACAGCGGTCCGGTGAGCGGCGCGATCACGCCGAGCTTGACTGTCTTCTTCTCCCCGCCACCGGCAGTGCCAGCCGACTTCTCGCGCGAGCAAGCGCTGGCCGCCAAGGCGAGGATGGCGCCGACGGCCACCACTCGGAGAATTCTGCCCTTCAAGGGTCGTGCCCCCTTCCTGTTCCTGCCACGAGCCCCGGGACCTTGCGCCATCGCCGGTCGGGGCACCCGGCGAGGTGCAGCGTATGCTCAGCGACCCCAGCCATCGTCCGACGGACGTCCCACCGTGGCGTCGGGCCAGGTCGCGACCGCCGCACTGTACCGCAACGGAAGGGCGGAAACTACGAGGTCGGCACCGTTGCGCCGACTGTGGGGCCATTTTGCCGTCGCTGCGCCCGGCGAGGAGGCCAAGAGCCTGGTTCCGCGCTCCGGGCGCCGTGCTCCGGGCGGCGAGCGGGCACGCCGAGCGGGCACGCCGCCGCGCCCGCTCCGGCAGGCGGGCATGGCGCTTCCGGCCTGCGGGCGGCGTGGCGGGGCTTCCCCGGGCCGCGGGCGGGCGGCGGGCGCGCCGGCGTGCCGGCGTGCCGGCGCCGGGTCACCCCGCCCGGGGCGGGCGGATGGCGGCAGCGTCCGCCCCGGGCCAGCCCGTGCCGCTCAGCACTGCCCGGTCGGGCAGCTGTGGGTGCAGAAGGACGTGCAGGTGAAGCCAGGGAGGCAGATGTACCTGGCGAAGGGGCTGCAGCGGCAGTAGAAGATGTGGGCGTTGCGGCAGCAGCCCGTGTTGGTGCACTTGTACGGGCTGCAGAGGATGTCGCAGTCCAGCGTGCTCTGCTTGCGGTTGGCCGCGGCCTGGCCGGGAAGCAGCGCGACGCCGAGGCCCACGCCCAGCGTGGTCCCGAGCTGCCGCACGAACGCTCGGCGGCTGCTCCTCCTGCTGGTTCCGGCCACAGGGTGCGGCTTGGAGCGGACGGTCGTCGCGGTTCCTGCCTCGTGCTGGTCGGTGGTCACGTGATCGCCTCCGGAGCGTCGTGAGCGGATGGGTCGGGGGTGCGGACCGGACAGTGTCACGTCGGGCCTGTCGTCTGGACGTCACCTGCCTTCGGGGCGCTGGTGGATGTCAGAGGCCCTCGGGGCGCTGGGGCATGTCACCTGGCTTCGGGCGCTGCGCTGGGGTATGTCACCTGGCTTCGGGCGCTGGTAGAGGTCGTCTGTCTTCCGTGCGCTGGGGCGGTTCACGCGCGGGCGGCGGTCCCGCTGGGCGCTTGCGGCGGCGCGTCGCCTTCCTCCGTGAGCCGCCTGGCGAGCGCCCGCAGGTCGTCGAGGGTGTTCGGCGTGGTGGTGGCGACGACGACGCCCCTGGCGTCGACGGCCAGCGCGTGCGGGGTGGCGTCGGTCCGGAGGGCGTCGGCCGCCGCCCCCTGGCGTTGGTACAGCGTGGTCACCCCGGGAGGGAGCCCGAGCGTCCGCTCCGTCTCGGACACGTCGGAGATGGCCAGCAGCGGGACGCCGAGGGCGGGCTCGCCCGCCTCCCGGAGCTCCGCGGCCAGCGCCTCGCAGGGCTCGCAGCCCGGGCTGGCCAGCAGCCAGACCGCCTGGCGGTTGCGCAGGTCCCTGGTGTGGACGGGGTCGCCGGCCTCGGTCTCGACCTCGAAGTCGGGCAGCGGCGTCCCCGCGGGCAGGCCGCCCAGGCCGAACCGCGCGCCGTGGCCGTGCCGCTCGGCCGCCTCGAGCACCGGGAGGATCCGGCGCAGCACGCCGAGGTGGAGGAAGGCGAGCGCGAGTACCAGCAGCCACAGCACCACGAAGGCCGCGATCCACGGTCCGGTCACCGCGGGCCCTCCCCGGCCTGCTCCCGCAGGGCAGCGTCTGCCTGCCCCCGCAGGGCGGCGGCATGGCCCGGCGCCACAGCAGCCTGCCCCTCCAGGCCGGTGCCCTGCCCCTCCAAGGCGGTGCGCTGCCCCTCCAAGGCGGTGCGCTGCCCCTGCAAGGCGGCGGCCGCCCGGCGGACCCGC
>DASYUT010000304.1 GCA_036000965.1 Actinomycetes bacterium | reverse complement strand
CCGACCACGCCTTCCTGCTCGAGGGCGACGTGTTCACCTCCGACGTGATCGAGACCTGGGTTGCCTACAAGCGCGAGGCGGAGGTCGACGCCGTCCGGCTCCGCCCCCACCCGTGGGAGTTCGCCCTCTACTACGACATCTGAGGCCGTAGGCGCCTGACCAGGGGAAACGGAAAGCTACTCCCGGCTCTGGGCCGTGGGCAGGCCGTCCGCCGTCGCTGTGCGAGGGCGCGGTCGACGGCCTGCCCTGTACGCTGCTCGCCCACGCGTCGAACCTCTGACCTCGCTCCGGTTCAGGACTCGGCCAGGGCGACCGCGATCTCGCCGGCCAGGCCGGCGTTGGCCTCGAGCAGGGCGAGGTTGGCCTCGAGGCTGCGGCCGCCGGTGCGCCGGTGGAGCCAGTCGAGCTCGAACGGGGTGCGCGCCTTGCCGACCGCGCCGGCGGCACGGGCCGCCGCGCTGCCCTCGGCGGCCAGCTCGGCCAGCTCGCTGGGGTCCATGGCGGCCCCGGCCGGGCAGTCCTGTACCAGCACCAGCGCACCGGGCGAGCCGAGCGCCTCCCTGACGCGCACCAGGTCGACGACCTCCTCGGCGTTGTTGACGACGTGCTCGAGGGGCAGCCGGCCGCGGGCCAGGAAGTTCGGCATGCGGTCGGTGCGGTAGCCGACCACGAGCACGCCGTTGGTCTCGAGCCACTCGAGGGTGGCGGCGGCGTCGGCCACGTGCTTGGGGCCGGAGCAGATCACCAACAGCCGCGAGCGGGCGAGCTGGGGCAGGTCGGCGGAGATGTCGGGGCCGCCGAAGTGGATGCCCCCGATCCCTCCGGTGGCCATCACGCCGATCCCGGCCGCCTCGGCGGCGAACGCGGTGGCCGAGACGGTGGTCGCGCCGTCGAGCTTGCGGGCTACGACGTAGGCGAGGTCGCGCACGGTGACCTTCCAGGTCGAGCGGCGCCCGGCCAGGGCGCGGATGTCGTCGTCCTCGGCGCCCACCACGATCCGCCCCTGGATCACGGCGACGACGGCGGGGGTGGCACCGGCCTTGCCCACGGCGGCTCCCTGCGCCTCGGCCGACTCGAGGTTGGCCGGGGCAGGCAGGCCCTGGACGAGCACGCTGGTCTCGAGGGCGACCACGGCGTGGGCGGTCGCAATCTGGTCGGCGATGACGATCGGTCGATCCATATGGTGAGAACGCTCCCATCGTTTGGGGTGCGGGCCGAACGAAGTCCGCCCGCAAGGGTAACCGGTCGGATGGACGGTCGAAAGGAGAGTCGGCGCTCCATGAGCCCCGATCGCCTCGCTCGGGTGGTCCCAGAAGCGGGCCATCACCTCGCGCACTGGCGCAGCTCGCCGGTGAGGTGTGACAGCCCTCACTCGGGGTCGCCCCAGAAGCGGGCCATCACCACCCGCCTGGCCCGCCGGGTGACCCGCCGGTAGGACTCGAGCAGCCGCTGGCGGCCGGGCGGGGGCTCCCCCATCGCCCTGGCCAGGCGTTCGAGCGAGCCGGGGTCGGTGGGCAGGGACTCCACCGGCCGGCCGGCGACCAGGTAGGCGGCGTTCCGGACCCGCAGGCAGAAGCGGTAGGCTTCGGCAAGCCAGGCGGCCTCCCGGGCACCCAGCGCGCCCGCCTCGGCAAGGGCGACGATGGCGGGCAGGGTGCCCGGGACCCGCACCGCTGGCCGCTCCCTGCCGAACCGGAGCTGCAGGAGCTGCGTGGTCCACTCCACGTCGGCCAGGCCGCCCGGCCCGAGCTTCAGGTGCAGGCGGGGGTCGGTCCCGGCCGGCAGGCGCTCCGACTCGACTCTGGCTTTCATGCGGCGGACCGCCGCGACCGTGTCAGCACCCAACCGCTCCGGCCACGTCCGCGCCGCCGCCGCCGCACAAAACCGCGCCCCCAACCCCCCATCCCCCGCCACCGGCCGCACCTTGATCAA